>JACPYM010000020.1 GCA_016196035.1 Acidobacteriota bacterium
CGCCGCCGTGACCCGACGCGTCACTCGCCCTTTGCGGATTTGAACGGTTTTGTTTATCACCAGAATTGGTTACACAACTTGCTGATTGCCGCTTCGCTCGGCGGCCATAGATGCTGACCCACAAAATTCGATGGGATCAGGGAATTTGAACTGGAAGACACGGGCGAACATTTGCGCGCCCGCACTTTGCCGAACAAAGAGAGCGTCGCCGGGCTGTTGCTCATAGACGATCTGGAAAAGGCGCGCCAGCAATGGTTGGGACAGATACTGTGGTGCCGGCAGATGCGGCTCTCGACGTATGACGATGCGACCGACCAGTTGAGCAGCCTGCCGCTTGCCAAGTACGCCCCGCTCAAAGTCATCGCGATCCAACCCGGCTGGGATGAAGAGAAGCCCTTGCGCTTTGTGCTGCAAACGAGTGAGGGCAAACAGGGCTTTTTGGATCTGAATCTCACGGCACCAATGTGCAGCCGGAGGTGCGGCACTTGCACCGCTTCGACGAGTATTTCCTGACCGAAGACCCCAAGGCCAAATACAAATGGCCCGCGCGGATTTGGACGGCCATCGAAAACAACCGCGTCATTTCCGGTATGACCGCAGAGCAAGTGCGCATGAGTTGGGGCGAGCCGGAGAAAACCGTGCGCACGGCAATGGGCGAGCAATGGACGTTTGCGGCAGGCGTGCTGACCTTCAGAAACGGCGTGCTCACGGGGATACAATGAATTTACAAGCGTGTGTCTGAGTGCGGTTGACACGCAAAAGCGGCTCTCATACTGTACGCCGCGATGGCCGCTAAATTCTGTTCCTATTGCCAGCAAAGCTTTCCGACGGCGCACACGGTTTGTCCGCACGATCAAACCGTGTTGTCGTTGCCCGATCCCTATCAAATGATCGGGCGCACGCTGCTGGAAAAATACCGCGTCGAAGCACTGGTGGGTTTGGGCGGCATGGGTGCGGTGTATTGCGCCTATCACACCGGCCTGGATCGCCGCGTCGCCTTCAAGATTTTGCAACCCAACATCGCTGTGGCCGACGAACACCTGGTTGAACTGTTTGAACGCGAAGCCAAAGTCGCCGGGCGTTTGTCGCACCAAAACATTGTGGATGTCAGAGACGCCGGACGCACGCCGGACGGCACGGCTTACATTGTGATGGAATGGCTGGAAGGGCGCACGCTGGACGAAGAGTTGCGCGCGCAGGGGGCGTTAAGCTTTGCGCGCGCCGGCGAGATTTTGCGGCAGATCACCGCCGCCCTCGCCGAAGCGCATTCCAAACAGGTCGTGCATCGCGATTTGAAACCGGCGAATGTCATGCTTGTGCGGCGCTCTTTCGATGGCGAAGGCGGGCGCGAAATTGTTAAGGTGCTCGATTTCGGCATCGGCAAGATTCTCACAGAGACAGGCGCTTCTGTTTCCGCCGTGATGGGCACGCCGAGTTATGCCAGCCCGGAGCAATTGCAACTGGGCGGCAAGATTGACGGACGTTCAGACATTTATTCGCTCGGCGTGATTCTCTATCGCATGCTGAGCGGGCAGTTGCCGTTTCAAAGCGGTTCGTTGTCGGATTTGGTGCAGATGCAATTGGTGATGATGCCCGCGCCCTTGCGTTCGTTGCGGCCCGAGACGCCCGCGGTGTTGGACGAACTGGTGATGCAGATGCTGGCCAAAAATCAGGAGCAGCGTCCGGCGAGCGCGCTGGAAGTGGCGCAACGTTACGACCAGGCCTTGGGCGCAATCGGGGAAGCCAATACGCTCAACTGGGCCGCACAGGCGCCGACGCTTTTACAGGATAGCGGACGCAGTGCGCTACCACCGCCGCCCTTGTTTCAACGCACCGAATCACTGCCGAATGCGCCGACGCCGCGCCGCTTCGAAGTCAAAGCCGGACAGACGGCCAACGCCCAACCCGCCGAGTTGCCCTCACACGCCGTTGCACCACCGCGTCGTTCACTGTTGGCGCCTGGCGTATTGTTGGGTGCGGCTTTGGCGGGCGGCAGCTTGATGCTCTATCGCTACGGGTTTGACGCGGGCGCGAACAGTCGTCGTGACCTGGCCATGACGCTGACTTCACCAACGCCGCTGCCCACGCCCAGCGTGACTGTTACGCCCACGCCTAAGCCGTCGCGCCCCGTGAGCGAAGTGAAAACGCGACCGGCGGAAAAAAAAGCAACGCCGACCCCGACGCCCTCACCGACTGCCTGGCCTGGGCCGCCTCGTGACTTCCGGTTTGGCACACCACCGGATCGGCGGAATGGACGACGGCCTGGCTTTGGGGAACCACGCGTGTCTGTCAACGGGCGACCGTCCGAATCGCCCTCGCCCGCTGAGCGCGAACAGTTCAACCGCCAATTCTCGCAGCAACAATTGTCAGTCGCGCGGCAGCTTTATCAGAAGGGTCTCTACAAAGGTGCACTCCGCAGTTGTGAGCAAGCACTGCGTCTTGATCCCAACAATACCGAAGCGGCTACCCTGCAAAAGAAAATCCGCGAGGCAGTGAAGATTCTCAATGACAAGAATGAGCAATAGCCGGTTGCGCCCTGGGCTATGAAATCAATTAAGCTGAACTTGCCAATCTTTTGTCTCTGGCTCGCGTTGCTGCCGGCGGTCTTGGCCAGCATGGCACGGCCTTTCCAAACGGAGGTGCCGCTCAAACTCAATCAAATTGAACGCCTCCTGGAAATCAAATTTGAAGATGAATTGCTGGCCCGTGAAATCAGCCGGCGCGGCTTGGCCTTTCGCCTGGACGACCGTACTTGGGAGCGGTTGCAGAAACGCGGCTTGGGGGAACAAGCGCACCGTGCCCTCAAGCAGCAAGAAGAAACGCAAGCATACAACGCTTTCGCCAGTGCGGCGGATGATCCGGCCAAACGGCTGGCCTTTGGCAAAGCCTTTCTACAGCAGCATGCGCAAAGCACGCGCGCACCGGAAGTCAGCGCCGAAGTGCGGCGCTTGGAGTTGGAACTCTTCAACCACAGCTATCAACTTTACATCAGCAATCCTGATACGGCGAAGTTGCAACAACTCCTGCAAGCCGGGCAGGTGTTGCTGAAAGAGCATTCCGATGTTGCAACATCCTTGAACGTGACCACGCTGTTGGCCTTGGCGACGGCCAAAGCGACTGTCGAAGGCTTTTATCAGGAGCTTGAACAAAGCCAGGCGCTGGTCGCGCAAGCCATTCGCTTGTTGGTCAATGACGCCGCCGCCGGAGAGGCGCGCGCGTTACAACAGGAATTACGTGTGCGCGCCTTGGGTGAACTTTATCGCGCGCAGGCGCTGTATTTCTTACGGCAAAGCAACTCCGATCCGGAGCAGGCCTTGGCGGTGTTGAACAACGCCATCCAGGCGGCCCCGCTGACCGTGGGGAAAGAGGCCCGGACGTATTGGTTGCAGGCCCTGGCCCGTGAGCAGAGTTATCAACGGCAGTTCAAAGAACTCGCGACCCTGAACGATGAGGTGACAGGGAGACCGGTTCTTTGTGCGCGCCTGACAGAACTCCGAACCAAACTGGTTGAAGATTACACCCATGTAGTCGCACTGAGCGCGGCGGAGGTCAGGGAACGGGCTTTACACGAAGAAGCCAGCGCCGCGCTCAAAAAACTGGTGAACTCCGCGCCGCCGTGCACCCCAGCCTTGCCCGAAACGCATACGCCAGCGCCTCTGGCGCAGCGGGCGCGCAAGGTCAATGAAAATGCGCCCAAGCTGCGAACGATCTTTATTCGCTCAAAGACCGTTTACCTGAAACCCAATCAATTGGAAGCCGCCTTGCTCAAACGGCCAGACTTTCAAGCCGGCGAGTGGCGCATCATTCGCAATGAAAAGGAGGCGGATTTGGTCTTGGAAATCGCCCTGCCGTTGCTGACCTGGAATTGGACGTTTGAGCTTACCCAACAGAAAACCACGGCCTTGCTGGCTACCGGCAAGATCAGGGAAGCGACGGCGGGCACCGCCGTCCCGCGCTTGGGAGATGAAGTGGTGCTGGCGCTCAAGCAAATTCGCCAGCAAGAGCAGGCCGAACCGCAAAAACAATAAGGCGCAAGTGAGGAGTGATTGCCGCCAACCTGTGGGAAGGGCCGATATTCTTTGTTGACATCAATTAAGCAGGCGTGTTAGAAAGCGGTCGGTTGTCGAGGTTGGAACCAGCGCTTCAGACGACCAAGCTCACACGCTACATTCTCTTAATCGGTTCCACCTGAATAAATTTCTTCGATCCCCGTGTTCCTCCTCTTCCCGCTAAATAAAGCAAATGTCTTTGTGTTGTGATAAGCATTGTTCGGGCAAGCATATTGACACAGGACAGGCGCTCGTTGTTCCCAGCGCAGCCGGGAAGGCCGTGAATTAGGGATTGCTGGTTGCAGACTGGCATTGGTTTTTAAGTAACTTGTTAGGCCACATCCCCTCTCGTGATGCTGTTCTTGATTGATAAGCTGGGTTGCCAGTCGGGCTAATTCAGTAAGGTCAATTTAGGTGTTTGGTGAACTGTTAAGGTGAGAAGCGGTGCGCGCTGCTTCCATAGAACTCATCAAGATGACGATGGTTTTCTTTCCAAAGCTTCAGGCTCGATACTTCGGACAGCTCGCAAAAGTTGCCCGCTGGTTCGGCAGGCAAGGTATCTGCGTGGCAGCACCTCGACCTCACCTTGCAAAAGAATTATCGGCAGACAACCCGCTGATTCTTTTTCCTACTCTGAGGGCGTGTCCGTTTTCTAATCTCTTCAATACCAGCGTCGGCTTGCGTTGGCCTAAAAATAAGCCCCATTGGATTTTTACTCTTTCAGTATGCTTAAGAGATGGCGCTCAATGTTTGACCCGAAACAGCGACGCCGAGAATGAGCTTGCATTCAAATCATCTGTGGCCAAGCGGCTGGTTGGTAAGGCCGCGATCTGATAAAAGAACAAAGGAGGGTTTTGCCGTGATTCAATTTATGTATGCGAGACAAGCGATGAGACAGGATGAAACAGCCTTTCCCAGGTTGGCGGTGGTTCGCCAAGTCATGTCATTGGCGTTACTGATCGCCCTGGTTGTCATCCCGGCGCGGGCACAGAATCGGCAAAATCCGGCCTCCCAGCCCGCTCCTGCAACTACGTCAGGCCCGACGGCGACGGCGGGGAATATCTTGGTTGATCCGAATGAAGATTACCGGTTGGCACCCGGTGACACGATTGATGTTTATGTCGAAGACGCCACGGAATTGACTCAGACTTATCGCATTGCTGCTTCGGGGGCTTTTGAAATGCCCTTTTTAGGCGCGCTCAAGGCGCAAGGGAAAACCACGCAGGAATTGACGCGGTTCATTGCCGACAATTTGCGCGAGCAGGATTATCTGAAAAAACCTGTCGTGCGCGTAACGGTCAAGCAGTACAGCGGGCAAATCTTTTTTATCCAGGGGGCGGTGCGCTCGCCAGGCTTATATCAGTTGGAAGGTCGGCCTTCGTTATTGAAGCTGATTAGCTTGGCGGGCGGGCTGCAAGAAAATTACGGGCCGCACGCGCTGATCCTGCGCCCGGTGAAAAAAAATGGAGCGCAACTGGCGGCGGTGAGCACTAATCCGGGCGCGGCGCAAGACGAAGCCGCTGACAATGATGATTACGAATTGATCAAAGTGGCGCTCACGCCCATTGTGCAGGATGGAAATTTCGATCAGAACGTCAAATTGGAGCCGGGCGATATTGTCAATATCCCTGCAACCAAGGTTTTTTATGTCGCCGGCGAAGTCGTGGCACCCGGTTCGTTTCAACTAAAAGAGGGGACGACCTTGCGGCAGGCGATCTCGCTGGCGCAAGGCACCACCTTCAAAGCCGCGCTCGGCCGCGGCGTGATCTTCCGTGATGAGCCGGGTACCGGGAAACGGCAAGAAATCCCCGTGGATGTCGCGGCCGTGATGAACGGGAAAAAAGACGACATCGTGATTTTTCCAAACGATGTGATTATCGTCCCCAACAGCCGCGTGAAATCGGTCAGCAGTACGCTGCTCAATGCTTTCGGCGTGAATGCCGCAAGGATTCCGATTCGTTAATGACCCACTGGTAAAGCAGTCTGTGCTACGCGCGCGTAGCCGACGCAAGGAAACAACAGGTGTCCTATGGAAATCGTTCCACTGCCGTCTGATGACAATCGGCGGCCCGAACTCAAACAAGTCTTAAACGGTCAAACCGGGCAGCCGGCCTTAAATCAAAGTGGTTTCATTGTGCCCCCGGTTTATGGCGAAATCGGCAATGGGCCTGGTTCCTATTATCCCTCCTATGACAAACCTGAAAAGGAAGAAGCCTTCGATCTGCGCGAATTCTGGCGCAAGGTCATGCGGCGCAAATGGTTGATTCTGGCGATTATCGCCATCGCCACGACCGTCACGGCGCTGAAGATTTCGCAAGCCCGCAATATCTACCAATCCACCGCCACTATCG
Organism: Acidobacteriota bacterium; assembly: GCA_016196035.1. Lineage (NCBI taxonomy): Bacteria > Pseudomonadati > Acidobacteriota > Acidobacteriota bacterium. The sequence continues at coordinate 6,401 of JACPYM010000020.1, forward strand.
AAGTCGGTCGCCGCGTGCCGAAGCTCGGCAAAGACAGCAGCATGAATCTGTTTTATGACTTCGATAACTCCGAGATCAAAACGGCGATGTTTTTGCTGAAAAGCACGCCTTTGTTGGAAGACGTCGTCGTCAATCTCAAGCTCGACGAGAACGAAAAATTTATGGGTGGTGCGGAGGTGCGCTCACTCTCCAGTATTTTTAAGCGCAAAGAAACCCCAGCCGAAACCAAGAAAGCGGACTATCCGACCGATACGCTGAATGAATTGGATGGCGCAGATCCCAATGTGAGCTTGAATCTGCGCTCGCGGGAAGAACGCGATAAATTGGCTCCTTACGTGGGTATGTTGAACAGTGGATTGCAAGTGACTGAATTGCGAGGCACTCGCCTGGTACAGATTGCCTTTAACCATACCGATCCGGAAATGGCTGCCATCGTGACCAATGGCGTGGCGCAAACGTTCATTGAACGCGTTTACTTAAAGCAGAATGAGAAAATCGAGAAGACCTCGACTTGGTTGGATAAATCAACGCGTGAATTGCAAGCCCAGCAACAAAAGGCCGAGCAGGCCCTACAGGACTACACGCGCAATAACAATATGTATTCAACCGCGGAGGGCAAAGACGATTTAACCACGACCAAATTGGCTGAATTACATGGTCAAGAGATGAAGGCGGAAACCGACCGCTTGCTCAAGCAATCGCTTTACGAAGAAGTCAAACGTGGCAATGTCTCTAAATTGCCAGAAGCTTTTTCTGATCAAACGATCAATGAAGTACAGAAAAAACTCGGTGAGCTAACGGTAAGCGCCGCGCAATTGAGCGTGAAATACGGTTCCCGCAACCCGAAGTTCATCGAAGTCCAACAGCAAATGGAGGCGCTGCGCAAAGAGATTGACGAGAAAGTCGTCAAACTTGAGGATCGCCTGAAAGCGGATTATGAGCGCGCTGTCAGGGATGAAAACTCCCTCAAAGCTGCTTTGAATCGGGCCAAGGGGGAAGCTGTCCAGCAAAATCAAACCTCGATTCAGTACCGAATTCTCAAGCAGAATGTTGAGACCGCCAAATCGCTTTACACGGACTTTCTGCAAAAAACCAAGCAAGCCGAGATCGAGAAAGCCGAGACGACGCGGCACATCTCTGTCGCCCAACCCGCGACGCGCGGCTATCTGATCGGCCCGAAACGGCTACAGACGGTTTTTATGGCTCTCTTGTTGAGCCTGGCCGCAGGCATTGGGCTGGCCTTCTTACTCGATCACTTGGACAACCGTATCAAGACGGTGGATGACGTGAACCGTTATGTGCGGTTGCCCGCGCTGGGGGTGATCCCCGAAATCAACTCCAATGCACCGCGTAAATTGCTGGGTTCGCGCCACGGCAGCGGAAAGCAGGAGCAATCCGGTTTTGCCATTGCCGGCGGATCAAATGTCACGTCGCTGGCTGATCGCCGGGCCGCGCATTCCGTGGCTGAGGCCTACCGCTCATTGCGAACCTCGGTGCTTTTGGCCGCCGCTGGGCGTCCGCCGAAAACGATTTTGGTTACCAGCAGCCAGCCCGGTGAGGGCAAAACGACGACGATCGTGAACACCGCCATTTGTCTATCGCAACTCGGCGCCAAAGTTTTGCTGATTGACGCCGATATGCGGCGTCCGCGTGTGCACAAAGCTTTCGGCATCAAAAACCGCCGCGGCCTCTCGACCTATCTTTCCAATGATGTGCGCTTGCGCGATTTGATTCAGCCTACCAGCATTCCGAATCTGTCAGTCTTGCCCTCCGGGTTGGTGCCGCCCAACTCAGCGGATTTGGTCAGTTCGGAGAAGATGCGTTATATGCTGCATAAGCTGTCGGCGTATTATGACCACATCCTGATTGACACCCCGCCGGTGCATAGCGTGACTGATCCGATCATTCTATCGCGGCAAGTGGATGGCGTGATGTTGGTCGTGCACGGCGGCAAGAGCACCCGCGAAATGGTGCGCCACGCCCGGCAGGAATTGATCAATGTCGGCGCGAAAATCTTTGGCGTCGTGCTCAACAACGTCAACGTTCAGCAGGATGGTTACGAGTACTATTACCATCGTTACTACTACGGTCAGCAGGATGAAAAGAACCAGGTAAGAGGCGCATAGCGCAGCTTACCTTCGTTCGTTACAAAACAAGCGGTAGCCGCGTGGCTCAAACAAGTTTACCCACGCGACTACCGCTTAATCTTTTGGCTCGCCGTTGCGCCGCTGATTCTGACTTGGCTGCCATCGCGCAGGTCTTTTGCCCAGGCGCGGGGCCGTGTGTTAGCCTCTGCCACTACTTCAGTCTGACCACTAAATCCAAAATTCTTAAACCGCTAAGGAAGAACCATGCCCAAGCTTTCAATTCGTGACCTCGCTTTGCAGGGAAAAAAAGTTTTCATTCGTGTGGATTTCAATGTGCCGCTCGAAAACGGCCGGGTTGCCGACGATACGCGTATCACGGCGGCGATCCCGACGATTCAATACGCCACCGACAAAGGCGCGCGCGTGATCCTGGCTTCGCATCTAGGTCGCCCAAAAGGGCAGCGCAATGCCAAATACTCGCTCAAACCTGTGGCAGAGCATTTGGCCAAGGTGCTGGGCAAGCCCGTAGCTTTCGCGACGGATTGTGTGGGAGAAGCCGCGTCGAGTGTAATCAATGCGCTGAAGGATGGTGAGATCGCCTTGCTTGAGAACCTGCGCTTTTATGCCGAGGAGGAAGCCAACGCGCCCGCCTTTGCCGCACAGCTTGCGAGCCTGTGCGATGTTTATGTCAACGACGCCTTCGGCACCGCGCATCGTGCCCATGCTTCCACCGAAGGGATGACAAAGTTTGTCTCGCAAGCGGCAGCCGGTTTCTTGATGGAAAAGGAACTGCGCTATTTGATTGAAACGCTGAAAAGCCCGGCGCGCCCTTTCGTCGTCATTCTCGGCGGGGCGAAAGTCTCTGACAAAATCCAAGTCATCGAAAACCTGCTCAAATCCGCCGATGCTGTGCTGATCGGCGGCGCGATGGCCTACACATTTTTGAAAGCGCGCAGCAACGAGATTGGCAAATCGTTAGTCGAGTTGGACAAGCTCGAACTCGCGCAACGACTCGAAGCGCAAGCCAAAGAGCGCAACGTCAGTTTACTGTTGCCCACCGATCACCTGGTGGCCGCCAACCCCGACGACGGGGCGAACGCGCAAAACGTCAGCGTCACCGCGACGCCGGCAGATCGCATGGGCCTGGACATCGGCGCGGCCACACGCGCGGCCTATGCCGAAACGATTGCCAAGGCGCAAACGATTATTTGGAATGGGCCGATGGGCATGTTCGAGAAAGCGCCGTTTGATCAAGGTACGCGCGCCATTGCCCAAGCCGTGGCCGCCGCTTCGGAGCATAACAACGCGACCTCGATCATTGGCGGCGGTGACAGCGTCGCCGCGATTCATGAGACGGGCCTGGCAAACAAGGTCACGCATATCTCGACCGGCGGCGGGGCCACGTTGGAATTGTTGGCCGGCGATGTCTTGCCGGGCGTGGCGGCGTTGACTGAAAAGTAACTTCACCCAATACACACTTATCCACGGAGTCACACGAAGAGCCATGCCATAAACGCAAGCTTCTTCGTGCTTCTTCGTGCGACTTCGTGGGAAGAAAGAGAGAAATGAGAAAACCTGTTATTGCCGGAAACTGGAAAATGTTCAAATTGGTCGGCGCGGCCATCGAAACGGCGCTGGCGCTGAAACCGCTGGTCGCCAATGCCAATCATTGCGAAGTCGTCATCGCCCCGCCTTACACGGCGCTCAAAGCTGTCGCGGATCGCGTCGAAGGCTCGAATCTCAAAGTCGCCGCGCAGGATGTCTCGACCGAGATCAAACACGGCGCGCACACCGGCGAGGTTTGCGGCGATATGCTCAAAGATGCGGGCGCTGCGCACGTCATCATCGGCCATTCCGAGCGGCGGGCGCTATACGGCGACACTGATGCCAGCGTGAATCGCAAGCTGCGCGCGGCGCTGCACTTTGGTTTAACGCCCATTCTTTGTATCGGCGAAACGCTGGCTGAGCGCGATGCCGGCCAGGCTGAAAACGTCGTCAGCGCCCAATTGGCGGGCAGTTTGGCTGAGTTGACAGCCTCAGACCTGGCACGTATTATCCTCGCCTACGAACCGGTATGGGCGATTGGCACAGGGCGCACAGCCACTCCAACACAAGCCCAACAAATGCACGCATTCATTCGTCAGTGGTTGACTGAAAAGTTCGGCGCAGAGGCTGCCAACGCAATTCGGATTCTGTACGGCGGCAGCGTCAAACCCGAAAACATTGCTGAATTGATGCGCGAAGCCGACATTGATGGCGCGCTGGTCGGCGGGGCGAGTTTAGAAGCCGACAGCTTCGCGCGCATCGTCAATTACATCGGGCATTAAAGCCGGTAAAACAAGTCTTTCATCTGGTAGGTAACCGTTTTGTTTTTCTTAGCCCTTACACTCAAAGTGATTTTCGTGCTCACCTGCGTCTTTTTGATTCTGGTGGTGCTGTTGCAATCTGGCAAAGGCGGCGATGTGGCTTCGGCCTTTGGCGGCGCGGGCGCGCAATCGGCCTTCGGGCCGCGCGGCGCGTCCAAACCGCTAGAAAAGGCGACCGTGGTTGCGGCGATTCTGTTTATGTTTCTGGCGCTGATGTTTTCATTGCCAGGACTCAACGGACAAAGTTCCGTAGTGCGCGAAGGTGCTGCCGTGGCGGTGCCAACGCCTGGCCCGGCCTCCAATCCGGCGGTTTCACCTTCACCCGCTGCTTCGCCTGAAGCCAGCGCTAGCCCTGCTGCTGGCAAGGCTGACGCAAAGAAAGCGGATGACAAAAAAGGTGACAATAAAGCGGCAGCAGATAAAACGGCGGGCGCAAAAGACGCTAAACCCGCAGCCACGCCAGATAAAAAATAGCTCTTTGCTTGAAGCGTCGCGTCGCTTCCTAAATGCCGAAGTGGTGGAATTGGTAGACACGTACGTTTGAGGGGCGTATGGGGCAACCCGTGGGGGTTCGAGTCCCCCCTTCGGCATCCCCCAATTTTGGGGTCGAAAAATCTCGAAAGCTTTGTCCTGCAATTTTTGCTTTTGTCACTGAACCGCTGCAAGTGGCGAGTGTGACAGGAAGGGGACAAGACTTTCGAGATTTTTTTCATTGCTTGTTTACTCCTGGGAGTCTGACGGGGGAGGTAAGATTGATGTCGTGCTGATTGGCGAATAGTTTCAGCCAGAGTCTTCACTGTGCCCGGCATTGAGTGTGTCGAGTCACGATTTACGTTCGCTCATGCGCTGAAGAAGTGCCACATCGCCTCGCTGGCTGACGGCCCCAATGGATCGGTATAGCTGCCTGCCGCAGAGCCGCCCGACCAGGCGTGCTTCATTCCCTGCACGAGCCATTTTTCCAGCACGGCGTGGCCGCTGTGGTCGCGGTAAATTTCCCGCGTGTACGCCCGCGTGTACGAATGACCCTGTTCGACTGCGCCCCGGCTGACGCTGGCCGGGTTCAATTCAATCCCGGCGGCTTCGTGCACGCCCTCAACGCAAGCCCGCGTGCGCGCCCACTGCGCTATCACCTGAGTGGCATTGAGCGGTGCGACAGTCGCGTCTGCCGTTCCGTGAAACACGATCACGCGCGGCTTGTGGTTGCCTTCCCCCCGTGCCCGAAACGCCGCCAGCCCTTGTGCGCACGGGTCGGGGCCGCCTGCTTGCTGTGCTTTGAGCGCTGAGGGGACATCGCTCGCCGCCCTGTATTCCAGCCCCGAATGCACGCCGAGCGCGGCGAACAACTCAGGACACGTCGCGCCCAAAATCACCGCCATCGCCGCGCCTGCCGAAAGCCCGGCGACAAACACCCGCGCCGCATCAACGTTGTAGCTGGCTTTGATTTGCCCAACCAGGGCGGCAAGCTGCGCCGGTTCGCCGCTGCCGCGCGACTGATGCGCAGGCGCGAACCACTGCCAGCAGCGGAGCGCATTGCTGTGCGGAGTCTGTTCGGGATAGGCAACCAGAAAGTTGTGTTGTTCAGCCAGTTCATTCATCCGCGTTCCGGCGGCGAAATCATCAGGCGTTTGCGTGCAACCGTGCAGCATCAACAGCAGCGGCACGCCCCTGGCTCCATTATATTGCGACGGAATAAAGAGCTTGTACGTGCGCGCTGTGCCCGCGTGAACGATCCGCTCCTCGCTCCACTGTTTTCCACTCGTCGTCATCAGCGCTTCGCTTCCTCTTCAACGCTCCGCAACCATTCGGCTGTAAACCGCTTGAATTCTGCTTGCGAGAAAACCTTCTTCAGTGTGAACGCGCGTTGGTTCATCAGCTCACTCACCGTTCATCACCTGTTCCTTGATGACTCGTTTGAGGATTTTGCCGGAGGCGGAGAGCGGAAACTCTTCCGCAAAAAAGATGCGTTTCGGAATCTTGTAACGCGCGAGCCGGCTCTGACAGAACGCGATGATCTCTTCAGCAGTGACCGCCGCGCCGGGGCGTTTGATGAGCGCGGCCACTGCCCGTTCACCCCACTTCGCATCGGGCAGGCCGAAGACGGCGGCGGACGCGATGGCCGGATGTTCGTGCAGGATGGCTTCGACTTCCGCCGGATAGATGTTTTCGCCGCCGGAGATAATCATGTCCTTCACGCGCCCGGCGATGTAAAAGTAGCCTTCCTCGTCCTGCCGCGCCAGATCGCCCGTGAAAAACCAGCCGTTGCGCAGCGCGGCAGCCGTGGCTTCGCGCTTGCGCCAATAGCCAGAACAGACGTGCAGGCCGCGCAGCAACAACTCGCCCGTGTCGCCGCGCGCGACATCCTGACCGTGTTCATCCACGATGCGCGCTTCGGTGTGAAAGTTCGGAAAGCCAATGGAACCGGCCTTGCGCACCGAATCTTCGAGGGCGAGCTTGAAGCAGTTGGGGCCGACTTCGGTCATCCCGAACCCTTGTGTGAAAACGACGTCGCGCCGTTGATACGCCTCGATCAATGGCACGGGGCAGGGCGCGCCGCCCGTAATACAGAGGCGCAGCGAACTGAGATCGGCCTCGGCAAAGCGCGGCGCTTCCAGCATCATCTGAAACATCGTGGGCACGCCGAAGACGATGGTGCAGCGATACCGCTCAAGCGCTGCCAGCCATTGCGTTGCCTCGAAGCCGCGCATCATCACCAACGTGCCGCCGATATGCAGCAGCGGCGTCGTCAACACATTCAGGCCGCCCGTGTGAAAGAGCGGCGCGTGAATCGTCGTCACGTCGGACGAAACCAGGTCGAGCGCGAGATGCGTGTTGAGCGAATTCCACAGCAGCATCCGGTGCGAGAGCAGCGCGCCTTTCGGATGGCCGGTCGTGCCGGAAGTGTAAATAATCAGCAGCGGCATCTCAGCGTCGAAGTGTTCGACTTCCACCGGCGCGGCGTGCGACGCGGCAAGCGCCGTTTCGTAATGCGGAGCAGTGACGGAGGAATCGAAGGCAAGGTAATGCGGGATGGAAACGATTGCGCGCAGCCTGTCGGTCGTTGCCGCGAATTCCGTTTCGTAAAGCAAAACCTTTGGCTCGCAATCTTCGAGGATGTAGGCGAGTTCGGGCTGCGTGAGCCGGTAATTGAGCGGAACCAGAATCGCCGTGAGTTTGGCGGCGGCAAAGAGGGCTTCGAGCGTTTCGGCGCGATTCAGCGCCAGCACGGCGAGGCGGTCGCCGCTCCTTACGCCGCAGCGATCGCGCAGGTAATGCGCCAGCCGCGTTGCGCGTTCATCGAGTTCCGCGTAACTCAGGCGCGCGCCGGTCGCGGCGTTGATGATGGCTGTTTTCTGAGGCGTGAGCGCGGCGCGGCGCGCCATCCAGTCTCTGACGTACATTGCTTCTCGAAGGCGGAAGGCGGTAGTCGGTAGTCGGAATCCGGCAGTCGCTGCCCTCTTCCGAATTCCGAATTCCGGCTTCCGCCTTCGCCTCAGTAATTGAACTTGAACGCGAACTGAATGATGCGCGGATTGGTCGTCACCGAGATGATGCGGCCAAACGACGCGCCCGCGTTGAAGTCGCTCAGCGGATTCGCCAGGTTGACGTGATTGATGACGTTGAAGAACTCCGTGCGGAATTCAAAGTTCCGCGTCTCGCCGAAGTAGAAGCGCTTGAAGACCGAGAAATCCACGTTGGTCTGGCGCGGCCCGCGCAGGATATTGCGCCCGACGCTGCCGATGTCCGTGCCGGCGGCGTCGGCAATGAATTTGCCGCCCGAGCTGGGAATCGGCTGCCCCGCCGCGATGGTCGGTCGCGCGAAGGCTGCCGGATTGAAATAGTAACCCGCTGGCACGTTGCTCAGCGCCGTTTCGCGCGTTGCGCCCGCCGCGAAGTTCGGACGCGCGAGCGGCGCGCCGCCGCCCGACAAGCCGTAGAACGAACCCGCGCCCGTGTCCACGATGTCAATCGGCAAGCCCGACATCGCCGTCACAATGCTGGCAATCTGCCAGCCGCCCAACGCGATTTTGGCCGCACCGCCTTTCGGCCCCGGCAATTCATAAAATCCGCTGAAGACGAAACGCTGTGTGCGGTCAAAATCCGAGACGCCGCGATTGGCGCGGTTGTCGAGTTGATTGCCCAGCACGCCAATGGTTTCGCCCACGCCGCCGGGATTGATGACGCCGCCGATGCCTGCGCCGCCGCCCTGACCCGAAGCGTTGTCAATGGATTTCGCCCAGGTGTATGAGGCCAGAAATTGCAGCCCGCGCGCCAAGCGTTTGGTCAGACTGGCTTGCAGCGCGTGGTAACTCGATTGCGCCGTGGATTGATTGAGCGAGAAATTGTTGATGCCCACGCCTTGAAAGGGCGCGCGCAAGGCCGCGTTGGCCGGTGTGTTCGTCGTGATGGTCGCGCCCGTGGCTTCGTTGACGATGGGCGAGGCCGTGCTGGCGAGCCGCGCCTGATTGAGCGCCACCTGCCGGAACAGATTCAACCCGCGCGTGCCGACGTAACCGGCTTCAAACAATAAATCTTTCGCCAGTTCATATTGCACGTTCGCGTTGTATTGATGCAGGTACGGCGTGCGGATGTTGCGGTCAAAGAGATTGCCCGATAACGCCACGCCCGGCACGAAGGTCGGAAAGGCGGATTGCGGCGGGGCGGGGAAGAACGGATCGGCAACCGGAATCGGCGTGGGAATGCCCACGCGCGCGCCGAAGACGTAATTGGGCGGCGCGATCACATTCAGCGTGATGTACTGAAACGACGTGCGCGAATAAAACACGCCGTAACCGCCGCGCACTGCGAGCTTGCCCGAAGCGAGCGGCGAATACGCGAAGCCGATGCGCGGCGCAATGTTGTTCGGGTCAATGCTGTTGAGCACGCGCTTGCCGACATTCGGAATGTCGGGCGAATCCTTGACGGCATTACCCGCTTCGACGAAACCGGCGAGCGGCGCAATCAAGCCTGTGGTCGCCGTGTTGCTCGCCGGGCGCGCTTTGTAAAGCGTCGGATCGAAGGTCGCCAGCCGTCCGCGCGTGTCGTATGGCGGCAAATCCAACTCGTAGCGCACGCCGAGATTGAGCGTCAGCTTGCGCGAGACCTTCCAGTCGTCCTGAAAGAAAAAGTTGTAATCGTGCGCGCGCAAGCTGCGGTCGCCGTTGCCGCTGCCGAAAACCGAGACGAGCACCTGCCCCTGCAAAAAGCTCTGGAAGCTGGCGAAGTCGAGTTGGCCGCGCGTGAAAAAATTCAGCGTGTAGTTGTTTTCGTTGTAGCGGAACTCCGCGCCTGTGCGCAGCGTGTGCGCGCCTTTCGTAAGCGAGAGCGTATCGGAAGCCGTTGTCGAAGGCGCAGTCGCCTGCACGTCAATCGTCGCCGAAGTGCCGAAGACGATGCCGCCGGCGGCGGGTGCGATGCGAATCAGGCCGAGGCCGGGGAAAATGCCCGCATTGGCGCGGCGAATGCCGAGGTCGGCGTCATTGAGCGGCTCTTGCGGGAAGGCGTCCACGCGGATGAAGTTGTAACCGACGCGCGCTTCGTTGACGACGTTCGGTGAAATGACGCGCGTGTATTGCAACACGCCCAGCCGGTTGTTGTTTTTCTGAAAATTGCCGAAGCCCGGCACGTTCGGCCCGCCGCCGAGAAAGCTCGGCAACGCCAGCGTCTGCGGCGCATTCGAGAAGAAGAGTTTGAAAGCGAGCGTGTTCTTCTCATTCAAACGCCAATCGAAGTTGGCGTTGAATTGATCTTCCTGAAACTTAGAGACCGCCGACCCGCTGTAACGCCCGCTGGCCTGCGGCGTCGGAATCAGGAATTGGCCGTTGTCGAGTTTGAAATTGAGCAAGCGCAGCGCCACCGGATCAAGGCGCGTCCCGGCGGGCGTGGTCGGCAGGAATGTGCTGAGCAGCGTCGCCTCGGAACGGTTGTCAGTCAGCCCCGGCGCGACCAGCACATTCGATGACAGGCTGTTGATCGGCGACGCGCCGTTGTCTTCGCGCATGCCCTGATATGACAGGAAGAAAAAGAGTTTGTCTTTGACGCCGGGGCCGCCGAGCGTGAAGCCAAAGACGTTGCGATCAAGCACAGGCCGCTGGCCGCCGACTGATTTCAAGACCGGACTGTTGGCGTTAAAGGAATCGTTGCGCAGGTATTCATACGCCGTGCCATGAAATTCACCCGTGCCGCTTTTGGTCACGGCCTGCACGTTGCCGCCGCCCGAACGTCCGAACGTCGCGTCATACAACGAAGTCTGTACCTTGAATTCCTGAATCGTTTCGGGCGCGGGCACGGAAAGTGAGGGCGCGGAATTCGTCCCCATCGAATTGGCGTCCACGCCGTTAATCTGGAAATTGTTGTTCGTGACGCGCGCGCCATTGACCGAGATGTTTTGCGAATTGCGTCCGACCGAAGTGTGATCGGGCAGATACGTCGCCGCGCCCGGCGAGAGACCGAGAATCTGCGTGAAGTTGCGCGTGGCGAGCGGCAGTTCGGCGACCGTGCGCGCATCCACGACGCGGCCAAGCTGCGAGCTTTCGGTTTGCACGGTTGGCCCGGCGGCAGCGATCGTGACGGATTCCTGTGCGCCGCCGACAAGCAGGTCGGCGTTGATGACGGTCGTCTCGGTGATGGCGACGCGCACGTTGTCGAGCGCGGCTTGCTTGAAGCCCTGCGCTTTGATCGTGACCTGATAAAGGCCGGGCGGCAGCAGCGGCACGATATAATTGCCGTCGCCGCCGGTCGTCGTGGTGCGCGCGTCGCCGGTGGCTTTGTTGCTCGCGGTGACTTCCGCGCCCGCGATGAGCGCGCCTTTTTCGTCTTTGACAGTGCCGGTAATACGGCCCGTCGTCTGGCTCTGCGCCAGCGCCGAACTGCTGCATAGGATGATGCTGCAACAAACTGACAGGCACAGTGACAAGACGTCCTTGCTGGTGATCATTGGCTTTTCCTCCTGCGGCCCGTGCGGAGCCGGTGAAAGTTGCTGGACAAATGCTTGAAATCTCGCAGTGCAAATGGAGTGCAAGCCAAAGTCCCTGCAAACGGGATACCAAGCCGGGTGTGCGCTGGCGAGGTGGCGCGCTGCCCGGACAAACCAGCAATGTACCTTGGATTTAAGTTGGGCTTGCTTGTGCTTCGAACCGGCGCGGGAGCAGGCGACGAGAATGGCCTTGTGTAATTTCTGAGCAACCGCGTTGCACACTGCGCAAGAATTGAGCAGCACGAAAACCTCAAGACGCTGTGAGGTTGTATTTGCGGAGTTTGCTGTAAAGCGTGTTGCGCGTGATGCCGAGCAGTTCCGCCGCGCGGCTCAGATTGCCGCCGGTGGCGCTAAAGATGCGCTCAATGTGCAAGCGTTCCAGTTCTTCGAGCGAGAGAAATTGCTCGCCATCGGCGGCTGGCGCGACGGTCAGGTTTTGCTGGTCGCCCAGCGGCAGGTCGCTCGCGTGAATCAGGTCGCCGCCGCAAAGAATCATGGCGCGTTCGATCACATTGCGCAGTTCGCGGATGTTGCCGGGCCAGTGATAGCCGAGCAGCAGCGCTTCGGCTTTCGGCGTCACACCCGACACGCGGCGATTGAGCCGCTGATTGAAATGCGCGATGAAGTGCGCGATGAACGGCAGGATGTCCGCGCGCCGTTCGCGCAGGCCGGGCAGCGCGAGCGGCATCACGCTCAGGCGGTAAAAGAGGTCTTCGCGAAAGCGGCCACGTTTGATCTCGGCGGGCAGATGGCGGTTGCTGGCGGCGATGATGCGCACGTTGACTTCTTTTTCCTGCACGCCGCCGACGCGCCGAAAGCGTTTTTGTTCCATCACCGTCAACACGCGGGCCTGGATGGAAGGCTCCATCTCGGCAATCTCATCAAAGAAAATCGTGCCCGCGTGCGCTAATTCGAACAGCCCCGCCTTGCTCGTGACCGCGCTGGTGAAGGCTCCTTTCTCGTGGCCGAAGAGTTCGCTTTCGAGCAGTTCACGATTCAACCCGGCGCAGTTGATCGTCACGAACGGTTTGTCGCGCCGGTCGCTCAAACGATGAATCAGATGCGCGACCATGCCTTTGCCCGTGCCGGTTTCGCCCTGCAACAGCACCGTGGTGTCTGAAACGGCGAGCCGTTCAAGTGTCGCGTGCAGCCGCTGTATGGCTGCGCTCTGCCCCATAAAATATTCAGCCGCGAACTGTTGTTGCGCCAACCCGATCAGCAAGCGTTCGCGGCGCGCGCGGCTTTGTTCCAGCGTGCGCGCGATGAGAATCAACAGGCTGTCGGCGTCAAACGGCTTGGTCAGGAAATTTTCCGCGCCAGCTTTGAGCGCGCGAATGGCCGTCTCAATCGTGCCGTGCGCGGTGAGGACGATGATCGGCGCTTCGTCATCAATCGCCCTGATTTGCGGTAACAGCGTCAGGCCGTCGGTGTCGGGCAAACGCAGGTCGAGCAGGATCAATTGCGGCGCTTGTTCAGTAATGACGGCCAACGCCTGCGCGCCGGTTTCGGCTTCCAGCACGCGATAGCCTTCCGCTTCGAGCAGATTGCGCAGCCCGAAGCGCACCGAAGGCTGGTCATCAATGATCAGGATTTTATCCGGCAGAATTTTGACTTTGTTGTCGGGCATTGAGTTTCAATTATGCGATGAGCGGCAATTGGATGACAAAGCGGGTTCCGCTCTCAGGCGCTGAATGCACGGTGATCGTGCCGCCGTGATCGTGAATCGTTTTGCGCGTGATGGCGAGTCCCAGCCCCGTCCCTGTGGCGCGCGTGGTGAAAAACGGCTCGAAGATTTTCTCGATGTCAGCGGGCGCGATGCCAGAACCGGTGTCGCGGACTTCGATATGCAATTGCCTGGGCGCGTCATCCGGCGACGTGAACGCGGCGATGCGCACCGCGCCGCCCGGCCCCGTGTGTTGCAGGGCATTGTCGAGCAGGTTGGCGAATACGCCGTGCATTTTGCGGCGGTCGAAACGCAAGCCGGGCAGAGCGGTCTGACAGTCACAGCCGAGCGTCACGCCTTTGGCTTCGGCCTGCGGTTTGAATTCGGCCAATACCTCGTGCAGCACTTCGCCGATGTCGGCTGGCGCGGCTTCCAAACGCGGCGGGCGGCTGTGTTCGAGCAGTTGTTCCATCAGATGATTCAAGTGGTCAACTTCGCTGTTGACGACGGCGAGGAAGGGTTGGGCGATTTCGCGGTCTGCGAGTTTGCGCGCCAATGCGCTGAGCGTCGTCGTGATGCCGAAAAGCGGATTGCGGACTTCGTGCGCGACGCTGGCGACGAGTTCGCCGACCGCCGCCATGCGTTCGCTCAAGATCATCTGCTGAAAGAGCTTCACATGCGCCAGCAACTGCGCCGCCTGCGCCGCGAAAATCATCGCCAGTTGCCGGTCTTTTTCCAGAAAGCCGCCTGCTTTGTTCAGCACGGCCAGCGAGCCTAAATGTTGCTCACCAGCCTGCAACGGCGCGGCGAGCATTTCGCGCACGCCCAGCAAGGCGGCGGCGGCGCGGCTGATGTGCGGATCGCTGGCGGCGTCATTCGTCAGATACGGCTCGCCGGTTTTCAGCACGTGCGCGACGATGGAGGGCTGATGCAACCCCGTCTGCAAGCGGCTGAGTTTTTCATCGCTGACACCATACCCCGGCGTTTGTGCCCGCAGTTGCCGCGACGCTTCGTCGTAAAAGAGCAGGATGCACATTTCGGCGCCGAGCAAGCGCGCCACCTTGCGCGTCAGCAATTCGCACACGCGGCTGGCGTCATTGCCCGCGCCGATCAGCAGCGAGATGTGATACAGCCCGCTCAGCCGTTCGATGTCGCTGTGCAATTGCCCGGCGGTTTCATTCAGCAGTGCGGCCAGACGGCTGATTTCATCCTGCCCCGCGACCGTCACCGGGTCGTAATGGCTGCCAGTGGCAAGCTGGCGCGTCATCCGCTCGACCTGACGCACAGGCCGCAACACTTTGAAGTAATGAAACGCCGTCGTGAACGTTGCGCCGCCGAGCCACAGCAAAGCCGCCAGCATGAGCGCGCCGGTTGAAATCTGTGTTACGACACCGGCGACAAGCAGAATCATCAGCAGCGCCAGCCAGCCGGCCAGCAGTTGCGCGAGCAGGCTGCGGCGCGGATTGAACAGCGTCCAGCGCGAGTCCTCGGTTGCCGCTTGCAGGTGAGTTTCGATTTCCTGAATCGCGCGGATGGCTTCCGCGCGCGTGGCGAAGATGTTTGATTCGAGGTCTTGCGCCGCGCCCAGATAGCGCAGCATCGAACGCGTGAACCCGCTCGAGGAATATCGCACGGTCGCCAGCCCGTAGCGGTCGTGCAGCCCTTTGATGCGCTCGCCGTAGTAATCAATCAGCTCCGGCGCGATCTCCGTGCCTTCGTAATTAACGACCGCGTAAATTCGGCGGCCTTGTTGGTGGTAGGCCGTGCGGACGTATTGCTCCATTTCCTCCACCTGCGCGCGGCTCTCGATGCGCAGCCCGGCGAAGTTGATGAAGAGAATGTTCCGCGTCTCGTCGAGAATGAATCGTTCGCGCATCGCGTTTCCGTTACGTCCAGCGAAAAGCCAGACAGCCTAAAGCCACGCCGCCGCCTGAACCGCACAGGATAATCACATCACCTGATTTCAGCTTGCCCTGTCGCGCCGCATCGTCCAGCGCCATCGGGATGCAGGCCGAACCGGTGTAACCCCACTTGTCCATAATCGTGTGCGCTTTTGCCAGCGGCTGCGCGAGCGTTTTCATCACCGTTCTGATGGTACTCAGGTTGAGTTGGGTGAAGAAAAACATGCCGACGTCGTCGAGCATCAGGCCGCTGCGTTTGAGTACTTGCCCAATCATCTGCGGCCAGCGTTCGAGGTTGAAGGACGAAGGAATCTTCTGCACGAATTCCAGCAACTGCTCGCGTTGCGCGGTCTGAAAATGATTGAGCGGCTGCCGCGCGCCGCCCGCGTAGATGCCCATGTGGCCGTAGTAATTGCCGTCCGCCGCCAGTTGCGAAGCCAGGAAACCGGGACCGTCAGTGCTGGCCTGCAAGACAACTGCGCCCGCACCGTCGGCAAAGAGCGTACAGGTTTTCTTGTCGTTCCAGTTCAGAAATTTGCTCATCGCATAAGCGCCAATCACCAGTACGTGATTGTATTGCTCATCCGCGCTGATGAATTTCGCCGCCGCGTCGAGCGCCGTGACAAAGCCCGCGCACGCGCAATTCACATCAAATGTGGCGGCATTGATCGCGCCGAGCCGGCTTTGGACGAGGGAAGAGGTCGCGGGCGAGATGAACTCCGGCGTGTCTGTCGCCAGGATGATGAGGTCGAGTTGTGCGGGCGCAATTCCGGCTGTGGCCAACGCCCGCTCGGCCGCCCGCACTGCCAAATCCGCCGTGCTTTCGTCCTCCGCGCAAATATGGCGTTCGTTGATACCGATAACGCCGGAGACGAATTCATTGATGTCTTCGCCCAGCATCAGGCTGAGATCGTGATTGGTCAGCGTCTTTTCCGGCGCATACGAGCCGGTTCCGGCAATTCTGGCGTAGCGGGTCATGCGGTTCCTTTCTCTCTTTGAAGTGGGACAAGTGTGGCCCGGCTTACTGCGCGGCGCGCTTGTCCCAACGTGTATTCGTACAGGGTCTTCAGGGCGTTTGCAAAGTCGCCAGCGCGCGCGCTCAAACGGTTTGACTGACTCCCGATTCCTGGTTCCTGATTCCTGACAAATTGAAAATCAGCCGGTATTTTCAGTTTAGCAGGAATCAGGAGTCGGGAATCAGGAGTCAGTCAAAGGTCTTTGGCAGATATTTTAAGGACTTTGCAAAAGCCCTGACAGGGTCTTCGAATCCGCACCGCTGAATTTTACGGTCAGTGTGCTGGCGTCGGCTTCGAGCGTGATGAAGCCGTAGGCGCTGCGGGCAAAGAGCGAACGTTTTACGTTGCGGTCTACGCCGCGAATTTTCGCGTCGCCGCCGCCGTTGACGAAAAAGTGTAGGCCGCCTCTGGGTTTGAGGTATTGCATATCGTGTTCGTGCCCGGCGAAGTAAATGTCTGCCTCTAATGAGCAATTCTCTCAAAGCGCCGAAGCCACGGTGCCAAGCACACCGGCACTGTCTGTCGCGCGGTCACGAAGCCAGTTATTCGCGGCGGTCGTTGGCGAACAAGACGACATCGCTAACCATCAGCCCGCGTTCGCAGGCCAGCGTCTTGCCGTCGCGCGACCAGGCGAAGCGGAAGATTTGATCGCTCGTGAAATGCGTTAGCTGTGAGGCGGCGCTGCCATCCAGTGGCTGGCTCCAAAGATTGGATACACCGTGTTGCGTGACGATATAACAAAGCGCGCGGCTGTCGGGCAGCCAGCGCACCAGGCTGTATTCGGGCAAAGTTGCGGTCTCGATCACGGCCGGTTCGCCTCCGGTAAAAGGCAGTACCGCGAGTGTGAGTTTGAACTGTTTTTCGTCCAGCAAGAGACAAGCAATCCATTGGCCATCGGGCGAGACGACAGGACGCACGGCGGTTTTATCGGTAAGTTGAATCGGCGCTCCACCCGCCATTGGCACTTTCCACAACGTAGGGTGGTCGTTGCTCCACGACGAATAAACGACCCATCTCCCATCGGGCGAAAGCGAAGGTGCGGTGTCGCCTTTGCCGCGCGTCAATTGCAATGGGTTATTGCCGTCCACCTCCATGCGCCAGATGGCGCGCGCGCCGCTGCGATCCGACACAAACACTACATAGCGCCCGTCGGCGGAAACCACCGGCAGCACATCGGTGTGCTTGTCCCGCGTTACTTGTTGCGGTTGGCCGTCAACACTACTCATCCAGAGATCGAGATTGCCGCTGGCGTGCGAGGCATAAACCACACGCCCGTCCGGCGTCCAATCCAGCCCGAATTGCTCGCTGAAGTTATCGCCAAAACCGGCTTGCATCTGTGTCGCCCGGTCGTCAGTCAGCCCTACGTTTTGCGCGGGTAAGAGCCAGAGGCGTGAGACGCGCGTGATTTGACGCGAGACCAGCGTCGCCGCCTCAGACGGCAGACTGACACCGTCGTAATTCGTCAGATCGTGCGTGAGGCGGCGCGCCGCGCCTTGCGGATAGGTCAGCAACCAAAGCGGGTCGCCATAGACGGCGGAGCTGCTGCGCCAGGCATTCATCACCAGCCCGCTGCCATCGCCGAGCCAGGCAAGTTGCCCGACTGCCGACCAGGCTTCGCGCCCGATGGGACGCGCCGCGCCATCTGCCGGATTGACCGCCAGAATTTGCAACGCGGCTTCACCGCCGAGGCCATCACCCGCCGCACAGGCAATCAGCTTCCCGTCCGGCGACCACGCGGGGCCGTGCAACGAAATCATCTCAGGCCTTTTGCGCGTCAGCAGCTTGCGCTCTGCCGCGTTCTCCAGGTTGGCGACGACCAACGCATCTTCTCTTTGCGCCGGGTGATGGCGCACGAAGGCTGCGGCTTGTCCGTCCGGCGCTAAGGCGACCGGGCCATCCACGCCGGACAATACCTTTTTGGGCAGACCGCCCAGCAGTGGAATTTGAAACAACGCGCCCGTCGCTTGCCCGCGCGGCTGCGCAACGTAATAGACCAGCGTATCGTCAGGTGAAAATGTCACGCCCAGGAATTTCGTATCCGCTGCCGCCCAAAGCGTGACCTGACTCGCCACGGTGGCCTGCCGGATGAGCAGGCTTTGCGCATCGCTCGTGCCTTCGACGTAAGCCACATACTTGCCGTCGTGCGAGACGGCCGTGCGCAAGACTTGCCCCGAAGTCGTCAGCTTCGCCATCTGAAATTGCTGGAAGGCCGTGCTGGCCTGCGTCGCCGCGCGGTGTGGCAAAAGAAAATACCCCAGGCTCAATACGATCAATCCAACGCCAGCCGCTGCCGCCCAACGCAGGTAAGTTTTCTGACGCAACGGCGCGTCAAACACAACAGGCAGAGGCGGCAAGACTGGGGCAGCTTTCACTACAACTGCGGACATCGGCGCGCCGTTGTTTGGTTCGACGGCGTGGCCGTTGGCCGCTTCGACCTGCACGGGCGCGGCGAAGCGGTAACCGCGTTTGGGTACCGTCTCGATCCAATCGCCCTCGCCCAGCACGCGCCGAATCTGCGAAATGTTCTGGGTCAGATTGCTTTCTTCCACGAAGCTGTCCGGCCAGAGCGACTGCATCAATTCTTCTTTTGGCAGAATCCGCCCGCTGTTTTCGACCAGCACCAGCAAGGTTTCAACCACCTTGGGCGAGAGCGAAACGATCTTGCCGTCCCGCATCAGCAGCCGTTCGGCAGCATCCAGCAGGAACGGGTCAAAACGGTATAAGTGCTGGTTTAAGTCATTGATTTGGTTTTGCATACCGGTCAAATCAGGCGTCTTCAGAAGTTGCTTGGAATTCTCTGGGGACTCGCTTCTACCCATTTTTCAGCCTTTCTTTAGGACTTTTCGCGGGGGCTTCCAGTTATATGCCGCTGCGCCGCGCAGATCAATACACCATTACATACACGCTTTGCTGGGATGAAAAGACGCAAAACCCGTGAGCGGCAATTCGCCGCTCGCTTTTTCTATCCACAGGAGGAGAGTCATGAAGTCATACGTTTTCATCGCAATCTTGCTGCTGCTGTTCAGCGGATTGAACGCTGCGGCGCAAACCATCAACGGTTCCATTTCAGGCAGTGTCGCCGATCAGAACGGCGCGAACGTCGCCGGTGCCAGAATTACCGCTACGCACCTCGCTACGCGCGCCACCCGCGAAGCCGTCACCAATCAGGACGGACTCTATCGCATCGCTGGGCTGCCCATCGGCGCTTACTCGGTCAAAGTTGAGATGAGCGGGTTTCAACCGCAAATCAACGAACGGGTTGAGGTCAGCGTCGCCGTGGATTCCGCCGCGAATTTCACGCTCAGCGCGGGCACGGTGCAGGAAGTCGTGACCGTGACGGAATCCACGGCCTTGCTGGAAACGACGCAAAGTCAGGTGACGAAAGTCGTCAGTGAAAAACAGATTCTCGAACTGCCCGGACGCAACAACCTGAACGGACTGGCGCTGCTCAATCCGGGCGTGCTGCCGAATCAGAACGGACGCCCTGGCTCCGGCTTTGCCGTCAACGGCAATCGGACGCGCTCGAATAATTTCACGATGGATGGCGCGAATAACAACGACCAATCGCTTTCGATTCCGCGTCAGGTGCTGCCGCCCGAAGCCATCGGTGAATTTCAGATGATTACCAACACCTTCGCCGCCGAGTTCGGACGCAATTCCGGCGCGTTCGTCAACGTGATTACGCGCTCGGGCACGAACGATTTTCACGGCATCGGGCATTACACCTGGACGGGCAACGGGCTGAATGCGCTGACGACGAATGAGCAGCGCACTTACACAGCACAACGCGCGGCGGGGCTGGCGGACAAGCAAGCCTTGCGCGCCGCCCGCAGCGTCACCGTACAAAATCTGTGGGGCGGCACGTTGGGCGGCCCCGTCAAAAAAGATCACACGCACTTTTTCACCAGCTTTGACGAAGCGCCGTTTCGCACGACGGTCAGCAGCGTCTCGCGCGTGGCAATGACGCAGCAGGCCGTGAATAACCTGAAAGCGAATGCCGCGCTTTTCGCGCCCGGCGCATTGGATTACCTGCTGAAAAACTTTCCCATCGCCAACGACCCGACGCCGCAGGGTTCCGTCAACATCACTGATCCGGTGAGCGGCGCAACCATCACGAGCGTGCCTTTTCAGCGTTACAACCGCACGCTGAATTCCGGGCTGGCTTACGGCACGGATTTCTGGCGTTATCTGGCGAAGGTCACGACGCGCCTTAACAGCAAAGACAATCTCTCGTTCCGCTACCTGATTGATAGCTTCGACAACATAGGCGCTCCGACCAGCTTGCCCGGTCAGGAAGTCGGCCAAACGACGCGCAACCAGTCGTTCACCATCAATGATGTTTACGCGCTCACGGCCAAACTGGTGAACGAATCGCGCCTGACTTACAGCCGCCGCAATATCAACTTTCCCGAAAAGCTGGGGACGGCTTTGGCGGTGACGGGCACCGGCGGCGCGTTCACGCTCGGCAACACGAACTTTCCGCAATTCCGCGTGGACAATTCGTATGAACTGACCGACAACGTTTCATACCTGACCGGCAATCACTCACTGAAATTCGGCGTCAACGCGCTGCGTTACGACTTGAACAGTTTCTTTGCGCCGAACCTGCGCGGCTCGATCAGCTATCCCAGTTTGTCGGCGCTGCTCTATGACCGCAACGCTTCGTTTTCGCAGTACGCCGGCACCGGCTCGGTTCCGGCGCGCACGTATGAAACCGGCGTGTTTGCGCAGGACGATTGGCGCGTGAATGCTGATCTCACGCTGAACTTGGGCTTGCGTTATGAATACGTGACGACGCCGTTCGGCTTTTTCTCGAAGGCCAAATCCGACCTGAACAACTTCGGCCCGCGCGTAGGCATGGCGTGGAATCCGAAGCGATTTTTTGACGGGCGTTTCGTGCTGCGCTCAGGATTCGCGCTGAGCTACGATCAGGTGTTTCAAAACATCCTGCTCAACGTGGCGCGCAACTATCCGCGCGGTGTCAACGTGACGACCGGCCCGGTCAATGGCGCGCGGCCTTACGACGGATTGCCCGCCGCACCTGCGCCTGAAGAATACGTGCGACGTGGCGGCGATCCGAATCTGCTGGCGTTGCGGCTCTTCTCACCGAACAAACGCATCGCGCAACCGATGTCGCGGCAATGGACGCTGGGCGTGCAATATCAATTGGGGCGTGATTACGTCGTGAAGCTCGATTACATCGGCACGCAGGGCAGCAACCTGGTGCGCGAGTTCGAGCAGAACATCGGCTTCAACGCGCCGCTCGGCAACGGCCAGCGCAAAGACCCGTCGAAAGGTTCGATTCTGGTGGGCGACGGTTTCGCCAGTTCGATTTATCACGCCGGACAGGTGACGCTCGAAAAACGCCTGAGCCAGGCGCACTTTGGCGATTTCACCTTCAACGCGAATTACACCTGGAGCGCCTTTATCAGCGACAGTGACGACGTGCTGGGCGGACAAGCCAATCGCACGCTGCCCGCTGACCCGCGCAATCCGAAACTGGATCGCGCGCGTTCGGGCTTCGATCAACCGCACCGCTTTATTTTGAGCGGCGTTTACACCGTGCCGGAGCTATTCGCCGGCAGTCCTGTGATGCATCGCATGCTCAGTGGCTGGGAATTGAGCGCCATCACGACGCTGGCCTCCGGCACGCCTTACACCGTGCTGAACGCCAACAACGCGCTCGGCATTTTGCCCGGACAGGTCGCCACCATCACCGATTCGCAGCGCGTTTCGATCAATGCTGGTGGGCAGTTCCCCCTCGTCACCGGCGTGCGCGCCGACGGGACGCTCATCAATCCGAGCGCGTATTTCATCGCCAACCGCGTCAATTCCGGCGTCATCGGCACGCTTGGCGCGAACACCTTGCGCACGGGCGGCACGGTCAACGCGGACTTGTCGCTGGTCAAAAACCTCAAGACCTTCCGCGAAAGCCAGCGGCTGCAATTGCGTTGGGAGATGACGAATGCGTTCAATCGCCGCAACTTCACCGTCATTCCGGCGAACGTGGCGAGCGACAACACGAACCTCGATCTGTTCCTCAATCTGGGACAGACCAATGTGGCGGGACGCACGATGCTGTTTACGATGCGTTACTTCTTTTAAGGCCAAGGCGAAGGGCTGTCGCATCACACGGCAGCCCTGCGGCGAGAAAAAGGAAAAGTAATGATGAGCAAGTTACTAGCTTGGGGGCGGCTGTTCGTCGCGGTGGCGATGGTCGTCTTCGGGATTCAGCATTGGGTTTATTTGAATTTCGTGACGCGCGTTTTTCCGAAGCCGCCGCTCTGGATTCCGGGCCAATCGCTGTTGGCTGGGGTGGCTGGAGCTTTTCTGATCGTCGCGGGTGTAGGAATCGTTGCCGAACGACAGGCGCGCACCTTGGCCTTGCTGCTGGGCGGCCTGATTCTTTTGTCGTTCATCGTGTTGGGCCTACCTGCGGTGTTAGCGCGTCCTTCAAATGGTGGCGCGTGGACGAGCGCAGGCAAGGCGCTGGCATTGGCTGGCGCAAGTCTGCTGGTGGCCAGCAGCCTGCCGCCTGGCTTGGCTGAGGCTGCGGGCTGGCGGACTTGGCTGGTGCAGCTCATTCCGGCGGGCCGATTTTTTCTGGCGTCGTTTTTCGTGCTGGGCGGAACCATGCATTTCATCTACACGGCCTTCGTGATCAGCCTCGTGCCTGCCTGGATACCCGGACGATTGTTCTGGGCGTATTTCACCGGCGCGGCACTCATCGCTGGCGGGCTGGGAATAATGCTGCCGTGGACGGCGCGGCTGGCGGCGACGCTTTCAGGCGGCATGATTTTTCTCTGGGTGCTGGTGCTGCACATTCCCAGAGCGCTCGCCAGCCCGCATAACGCGAATGAACTGACAGCGGTGTTTGAAGCGCTGGCGATGAGTGGCGCGGCGCTGCTGGTGGCGACAACGTTCCCTCGCTGGCCTCCGCTGAGGCACGCGCAACCGTGGCTGGCAGCACGGCTATTTTTTGAAGCGAAAGGAATCTCGTTATGTTCGACAACGCACTTGCACAACCATTGAAAGACGCTACGGCCAACACAGGCGCGCATCATCTGCTGACCATTCTTTACGGCGGCTTGCTTGCCGGAGCGCTGGACATCACCGCCGCCTTCATCAACAGCGCGCTCCACGGGCGCAGCCTCATCGGCGTGCTGCAATCCATCGCGGGCGGCTTGCTGGGGCGCGGCGCTTATCAAGGCGGATGGAAAACGGCGACGCTCGGCTTCGTGCTGCATTTTTGCATCGCTACGATTTGGGCGGCGCTCTATTACGCGGCGAGCCTGAAGCTGCCGCTGCTCACACGCCACACGATAGTGTGCGGATTGCTTTACGGCGTCGTGGTCTATGCGTGTATGTACCTGATCGTGCTGCCGCTCTCGGCGTTGCAATTCAAGTTTTTCAATCAACCAGCCGACGCCATCCTCACCGGCGTATTGATTCATCTGTTTTGCGTCGGCTTGCCGATTGCGCTGACCGTGCGTTGGCGCACGCAATAACCAGGAGAAATTCAATGATCGTGAAAAGAACCGTCACTCTGATCGTACTGACTACGGCGTGTTTGCTCGCGCCCGTGCTGTCGGGAATGCCCGCCGATAAGGTCGCTTATCCGCAAGGCTATCGGCAGTGGGTACACATCAGCAGCGCCCTCATCGGCCCAGCCAATCCCGCGTTTGCCACGTCCGGCGGGATTCATCACATCTACGCCAATGAAAAAGCAATGGAAGGTTATCGCACCGGAAAGTTTCCCGATGGCTCAATCCTCGTGGCGGACTTCCTTGAAACACGCGAGAGCGCGGCGCAGCCCGGCATCACGACCGAAGGCGCACGACGCCGCATAGATGTGATGATGAAAGACAGCAAGCAATTCGCTGAGACGGGCGGCTGGGGCTTCGAGCAATTCAAAGGCGACAGCCAGACAGAACGCATGGTTATGGCTGAAGGCGCGGCCAAATGTTTCGCCTGCCATTCGACACAAAAAGGAACGGACGCCGTGTTCAGCAAATTTCGCCCGTGATGAATTAAAGGAACAAAACCTATGAAACGAACCTTCGCTCTTATTCTCGCCGCCCTGGCTGTAGCTTCTCTGTTCGGGCTGCTTGTGCATGCTGTGCTGGTGGCCGCGCACCTTTCGGAGCCAGCCGCCACCACGGTTTACGGCTTGACTCCCCGGCGACTCTGGGCCACCACGGCCATTGTGCTGGCGCTGGTCGGCGTGGTCATCGGTGGGCTGGCTCTGGCCCGCCCAGCCAGTCGTTTCGGCCCCGCCTCTGGGCGGCTCGGAGCCATCGTGGCCCTGGTGGCGGGGCTGATCGCTGCGGTCAACGGCGGGCTGAATTTGGCCATTGCCAAAGGTGGTCCCGGCACCGGCAACGGAGTAATCGGTGGTGCCGCGGCCTTGGTGCTGGGGCTGATCGCCACAGCCCTCGGCGGGCTGGCTCTGGCCCGCTCCCGCCGTTCTGGAAATGGAAGTCGCTGATATGCCGTATAGCGGCCGGCAGGGCGGAAACATCTGGTGGATTTTGCAGCGCCTCGTCAATGAGCCGTATTTTTGAGGTAGCCGCACCTATGCTTTCAGCAACAAATTTCTGGATGTGTTTTGCCGGGCTTATTTACCTTGTCGCCGGAATTATTCTATTTCGCCAAGAGATCGGCGCGGCGCGCGGCTGGGACAAGCTCATCGCCCTGGGCGGTGTTTTCATTGCTGCTTCACTCGCCGCCTTCGCGCCGGAGCATTTCAGCGGCCCGGAGTTTATTCAGAATATGGTTCCGCCCTGGATGCCTGCGCGCTCGTTCTGGACGCCGTTTGTCGGATGTGCGCTGTTCGCGGCAGCGACCAGTCTCACGGTGAAGAAGCTCGTCCGCTTGTCGTCCACATTGCTCGGACTGATGTTCTTTCTCTTTGTCTGCATGATTTATCTGCCGAGCGCGCTCGCGCATCCCACCTCACGATTGGCGTGGACCTTCGTGCTGAGAGAACTCTCTTTTGCCGCAGGCGCCTGGGCGCTCGCCGGATTGCACAGTCGCGCCTCGTCACCGCAACTATCGCAATGGATGATTTTATTCGGGCGCATCGTCATCGCGGTGGCTGCGCTCTTTTTTGCCGTACAACATTTTCTTCACCCAGATGTTGCGCCCGGCATTCCTTTGCAAAAGCTGACGCCCGCATGGGTTCCATTCTCCGGCGTATTGGCCTACCTGACGGGAACAATTCTGCTGGTCGCGGGGATCGGACTGGTACTGAACAAACGGTCGCGGACAGCCGCAACCGCGATTGGCGCATTGATGACCGCCCTCACGGTATTCCCCTATCTGGTTATTTTGCTCCTCGCTCACGAGCCAACGGAGATCAATCAAGGGATAAATTACGTCGCGGACACAATGCTCTACGCCGGAGCAGCACTCGCCCTAGCATCAGCATTGCCGCGCGATTTTGATCGCGTGGGGAACAAGCAACTGTAGTGGTCCCCAAAACTGGACACTTAACTGGGGTAAAATACCCCATCCAGATAAGGAGACCATTGATGCCAAAACAACGTGAATTCAAAGCTGCACAAAAGTCGCGTGCCGTCCTCCAAGTTCTGACCGGACAGAAGAGCGCCGCCCAAGTCTGTCGCGAGCTTCAGATTCGCGAGAATCTGCTCTCACGATGGAAGAAACAGTTTGTTGAGCAAGCCAGCCTCGTCTTTGAAAAAGAATCCGCTTCTTCTTCCGATGATGGGCGCGTTGCTGATCTCGAGCGTCTGGTCGGGCGCCTGACCTTGGAACTGGAGGCCTCAAAAAAAGCCTCGCAGCTCTTGCTCTCTCACGCGCGTAAAAACGGGAGGTCATCTTGAAGTTACAACCTGACTATCCCATCAAACTGCTGTGTGACCTGCCGGCCTTGTCGCGCAGCAGTTGGTACTTCAAGGCTGCCGAATGCGAGGAGGCGGACTTGAAGCAAGCCATCGAGCAGGTCATCAAACAATTCCCGGCTTATGGTTCACGGCGCGTGACACATCGCCTGCGGCGAGACCAGTCTGAATTCAGGACCAGCGGTCGCAAGCGCCTGCGCCGCGTGCTGGGCGAGATGGACTTGAAGCTGCGGCGCAAAACCATCAAGAAACAAACGACCGATTCGCGGCATTCGTTTCCGCGCGATCCGAATCTGGTCAAGGAACTGGAAATCCTCCGGCCCGAGCAGGTCTGGGTTGGAGACATCACTTATGTTCGCTTGGGAGATGGCAGCTTCGTTTACCTGGCGATCCTGATGGATGTCTTCACGCGCATCATTCGCGACTGGGCGCTCTCACGCGGGCTGGGCGGCGAACTAACACTGGCCGCACGCGCACGCGCGCTGAGCCACGCACGACCGGAAATCCACCACTCGGATCAAGGCGTGCAATCCGCCGCGACCGCTTGCGTGGCCGCGCTCAAAAAACGCAAGGTCAAAGTCAGTATGGCCGCCGTCGGCCACGCGGAAGAAAACGGCTACGCCGAGCGAGTGAGCCGGACGATCAAAGCGGAAGAAGTAGCTTTGAACGAATACCCCGATCTGCTGTCAGCGCAGCTTCACCTGAGGCGATTCATTGACGACGTCTACCATACCAAGCGCATTCATTCCTCGCTAGGCTATCTGACGCCGGCAGAGTTCGCTCCGTGTCCAGGTTTACGGGACCATTACACTGAGTAGCCCGTCAAGCGAGCCAGTTAGACAACTCATTGGCATTCCCGAAGCTGAGTTACAGCAGCTTGCCGCCTACCTTCCCAAAGGTGGTTCCATCGCCACCTTTCCGGTAGGTGAGACGCAAACCAGAGCGGCTAAAGCCGTGGCGGCCTTAGACAAAACCGGGCGCGTTTTGACTGTGCTGGTCTACTCGATTGGCGGGCGCAGTGAGCCGCTCGAATTAGGGGTTTTCGCTTTTGAAGATGGCAAACTGACAAAGCTCGCTTCGACCAAGCTGCCGGGGAGCTACATCTACACCAACATCTATGACCGTTTCGCGGCCCTCTTCGGTATGGCGGACGTAAATGGGGACGGTCTGCCTGAGATCGTCGTCACTTCCAGTCAAGGCGCCAGCCTCGGCGCGCAATTGCGGTCTTTTCCTTCGACGGAGAAAACCTCAACCAGATTGCCGAGGTGGACGGTCATCAAATTCAGATGATCGGCACCGGCGTCGGCAGGCCGGTTGTTTTCAAGTCAAAATCAAGGGAAGAGGATAAAGAACATAGCTTCGCTTGGAAGGCTGGCAGGCTTGAGGAAATTAAGTAGCCGAGAGTATTCCGTTCAGTGGCGCTGGATTTACTGAATCCAGTGCCGCCTTTGTTCATCATCGAATTCCCCCCGCCTGTTTCTCCCGCACGCCGCTTTTGCCTTTTGGCCCCAGGTCGGCGTAACCTCAGCCCGCATTTCAACGTCACAACAAATGAAACCCAGAAAATCAGACCCGCTGCAAAAAGCGCCAGAGCCATCCGTATTCGCTTGCGCCTTTTGACGGCAGTCACGTACCCGGAGGCTCAAAATGAAACGCTTGCTGTTGGCAGTCCTTTCCTTTGCACTCTTCGCAACCATCGCGCCGCTTGTCGCGCAACAACAAACCGCCCAAGCGCCCGAAGCCGCCGCGCTCGCCAACCTGAAATGGCGCAGCATCGGCCCGGCCAATATGGGTGGGCGCGTCACCGACATCGTCGGCGTGCCCGGCGATCCGTTTACCTATTACGTCGCGGGTGCCAACGGCGGCATTCACAAGACGACGAATGGCGGCACGACGTTTAAGCCGATTTTTGAAAACCAGGAAGTCTATTCCATCGGCACCATCACGATTGCGCCGTCCGACAACAACGTCCTTTGGGCCGGCAGCGGCGAAGGCGATCCGCGCAACAGCGCCAGCTTCGGCAACGGCGTTTATCGTTCGACCGACGCGGGCGAATCGTGGAAGTATCTGGGTCTGGCCGACACCGAAAAAATCAAACGCATCAAGGTGCATCCGAGCGACCCTGACACGGCCTGGGTCTGCGCGCTGGGCCACGAATGGGGGCCGAATGCCGAACGCGGCGTGTTCAAAACCACCGACGCCGGCAAGTCGTGGCGCAAGGTTTTGTACCTGGACGACACGACCAGTTGTTCTGACCTCGACATTGATTCGCAAAACTCGCGCATCCTTTACGCCGGGATGTGGACGAACCGGCGCAAGGCCTGGACGTTTGAATCGGGCGGCGGCAGGACGGCGCTCTATCAATCCAAAGACGGCGGTGAGACGTGGAAGAAGCTCACGCAAGGCTTGCCCAAAACCGATATGGATCGCATCGGCGTGGCCGTCGCCGCTAGCAATCCGAACATCGTGTACATCGTTACCGAGACCAAGACCGAAGGCGTGCTCTTCCGTTCCGAAGATCGCGGCGAATCGTGGCGCGCGGTCAATTTCGATCCGAACATCAACTTCCGGCCTTTCTACTACAGCGACCTTCGCGTTGATCCGAACAACCCGGACGCGCTGGTCAGTCTGAGCGGCAGCTTGAGTTTGTCGCGCGATGGCGGGCGCACCTTTGCGCGCATAGCCAACAACGTGCACGGCGATCATCAGGCGTTTTGGTGGGATCCGAAAAATTCCAATCGCATGCTCAGCGGCAGTGATGGCGGCTGGCAGGTCTCGAACGATTACGCGCGCACCTTTGAGATCATCAACAACGTCGTGTTGTCGCAGTACTACCACATCACCTACGACATGCAGCAGCCGTATTACAGCGTCTACGGTGGCTTGCAGGACAACGGCAACTGGGTCGGCCCCATCGGCACCGGCTTCCGCGAAGGCATACGCAAGAGCGACTGGGCCACGGTCAGCGGCGGCGATGGCTTCTTCGTACAGCCCGAACTGGACGAGCCGAACTTTGTTTATTCCGATTCGCAAGGCGGTTCGTTGTCGGTGATTGATACCAAGACGGGCGTCTCGCGCACGATCAACCCGTACCCCCGCAACGTCGGTTCGACGGGCGGCGCGATTGCCGATTACAAATACCGCTTCAACTGGAACCCGCCCATCGTCGCCTCGCCGCACAATCCGAAGGCGATCTATTTCGGCGGCAACGTGATTTTCAAGACGACCAATCGCGGCCAGTCGTGGGAAGTCATCAGCCCTGACCTCTCGACCAACGACAAGAGCAAACAGCAAAGCAGCGGCGGCCCCGTCGGCGTGGACAACACGGCGGCGGAATTCCATTGCACCATCCTGACCATTTGCGAATCGCCCGTAAAACCGGGCGTCATCTGGGCCGGCACCGACGACGGCAACGTGCAAGTCACACAGGACGGCGGCAAGACGTGGAAGAACGTGATCGCCAACA
Source organism: Acidobacteriota bacterium (assembly GCA_016196035.1). NCBI lineage: Bacteria > Pseudomonadati > Acidobacteriota > Acidobacteriota bacterium. The sequence continues at coordinate 35,736 of JACPYM010000020.1, forward strand.
TCAAGGGACTGCCCGCGAATACTTGGATTCCGGCGATTGAGGCTTCGCATTACGACGCGGGCACAGCCTACGTCGCTGTTGATCGGCATCGTGATGACGACCTGTCGCCGTATGCGTTTATGACGACCGATTTCGGCGCGACCTGGAAGCCGATCAAAGGCAACCTGCCCGCCAAAGGCTGGGTGCACGTCGTGCGCGAAGACCCGAAGGTGAGGAACCTGCTTTATGCCGGAACTGAACTGGGCGTGTTTGCCTCGTGGGATGGCGGCGCGCGCTGGGTTTCGCTGCGCAACAACCTGCCGCCGGTCGCGGTCAACGACATCGCGATTCATCCGCGCGACAACGACCTGATCGTCGGTACGCACGGACGCGGCGCGTGGGTGATGGACAACATCGCGCCGTTGCAGCAACTCGCCGCCGCAATGGCGAGCGATGCTTTGGCCTTCGACATTCGCCCCGCGATGCGGATGCAGTTGTGGGGCAAGGATGCTTCGCTCGGCAGCAAAGAATTCGCCGCGCAAAACCCGCCGCAGGGCGCGCTGATTGACTATTACCTGAAGGCCGATCAGCAAGGCCCGATCACCATCACCATTGCCGACAGCAAAGGCCAGACGATTCGCACCATTCGCAGCATGGCGAATAAAGCGGGTGTCAATCGCGCCATCTGGGATTTGCGGCACGAAGGCCCACCGCCGGGCGCAGGCGGCTTTGGCGGCGGCGGGGGCTTTGGCGGTGGCGGAGCAGGCGGCCCTGGTGGGCGTGGCGCAGGCGGCTTTGGTGGTGGCGGTCAACGTGGTGGCGGGCCGGGCGGCGCTGCACCCGGCGGCCCGGCTGGCGGTGAGGTAGCGGCTGAATTGGCCGAACTGGCAGGCCGCTTCGGCTTTGGCGGTGGCCCGCCCGCGTTGCCCGGCGATTACACCGTGACCATCAACGTGGCGGGCAAGAAGCTGACCAAGACCGTCAAAGTCCAACTCGACCCGCGCGTCAAAGTCAGCGACGCCGACCTGGCCGAACAACTCGCGCTCGGCAAGGAGGCCGGCGATCTCTCGAACAAAGTCAACCGCGTCGTCCAGCGCGTCGAAGACCTGACCAACCAGTTGAATGCGCTGGCCGAGAAGATGCGTGGCGGTGGGCCGGGCATGCTGGCCGGCGGTGAAAATGCCGGCAACGGTTCATCCGTCAACGCTGCCGACCTCAAAACCGCGCAGGATGATTTGAAGAAGCTGCACACCAAGCTGGTGCGCGCCTGCAATATGGGCTACCGCTGCCAGGGCATGTTGCGCGAAGAGGCGCAGTCGCTGGCGGGCGGCATCAATAACGCCATCGGCGCGCCGACCGTAGGGCAAAAGACCGTCTTGCGCGAATTGCAAAGCGAGACCGCGGCGGCCATCGCCGAACTCAATCGCATCAGCGAGGCTTCGCTCAAGAAGCTCAACGAACAACTGGCGGCGCAACCACACATCACAACTGGCGCGCCGATCAAGTAAGGTTTGTCCCTGGGTACGCAACGCTTCCAGCGTGCGGGCTTGGCATTAGACGGGCAGATGCCGAAGGAAAACCCTCCGGCATCATTCGGTTTGAAGCCAAGACCGCACGCTGGAAGCGCTGCGTACCCAGGGACGTGCCGCTTCTAGTACTCCATCAAGCTGAAAATGAGGGATGTAGGGCGGGATTAAATCCCGCCCTACATCCCGGATGCTCTCTCAGCATCCATCACTTACAGCTTGATGGATTACTAGCAAGAACCATCATGAAAAACTTCATCACCTTTGTCTGCTGCAATCTGTTGTTGCTCTCGCTCGTTTGGTTTCACGCGGCCCAGAGCCAAGCGCCGAATCGCAACCAGCAATTCGAGCAACAACTCAAAACCTTTCTGGCTGAACCGTTCAAAGGCCTCACCACCGACGGCAAGATTCAGCCGGGCCTGTTCAAAGGGCGTTCCACCGGCGTCTCGACGCAACCGGTGCGCAAGGCGGCGGAAGCCTTGCTGACTGGCCTGAACGACGAGCAACGCAAACGCACGCTCTTTGCCGTCAACGATGACGAATGGCGCAAGTGGGACAACCGCCACTTCCCGCCGCGTCAGGGCGTGAGCTTCAAAGAGATGACCGAGGCGCAACGGCAACTCGCCTTCGGTTTGTTCAAAGCCAGCCTGAGCGCAAAGGGTCTGAAGAAAACGCAGGACACGATGAAGCTGAACGGCACGCTGGCCGAGTTGATGAACGATTACAACCAATACGGCGAGTGGCTCTATTTCATCACGATCATGGGCACGCCTTCGGACAAACAACCGTGGGGCTGGCAGCTCGATGGGCATCACTGCATCATCAACTACTTTGTGCTGGGCGATCAGGTCGTGATGACGCCGAACTTCATGGGTTCGGAACCGGTGCGCGCCGAGGGCGGCAAATTCAAAGGCACGGTCATTTTGCAAGACGAGCAGGACAAGGGCTTCAAGTTTTTTGCCGCGCTGAGCAAAGAACAGCAAGCCAAGGCCGTCATCAACGGCGAAAAGAAAACCAACAACAATTTGACCGAGGCTTACAAAGACAATGTCGTGATGGATTATGCGGGCATCCCGGCGGCGCAATTGAACGCCGCGCAAAAGACGTTGCTGCTTGACCTGATCGCTGAATACGTCGGCAACCTGGATGACGGCCACGCCAAGGTGAAACTCACAGAAGTGCGGCAGCATCTGGATAAAACCTATTTTGCCTGGATTGGCGGCAGCGATCCGCAGGGCGTGTTTTACTACCGCATTCAAAGCCCGGTCATCCTGATCGAATTCGATCATCAACGGCCCGTCGCGCTGGCCCGCACGCCGGAGCCGGTGCGCTATCACATTCACACCGTCGTGCGCACGCCGAACGGCAACGATTACGGCAAGGATCTGCTGCGCCAGCATTACGAGCGCTTCCCGCACAACGCAACGGAGACACAACGTTGACTCGAAACGTCCGAGTTTGGAGCAATGACAGAAATGCGTGCACCGGCGCGCAGGTGTTCAGAGTTCCGCCTTTAGGCGGTCGCGGCGCGTAGCGCCGAAAACGCGCCTGCGGCGCGCCACCGCCTAAAGGCGGAACTCTGAACACCTGCTGCCACGGCGCGTAGTTAACGGGTAAGCTATTGGAAGCGGCTTGAACGCTGCACAAGGAGCATCAATGACCAGATCACGTTTCGTCAGTTCCATCCTGCTGGCGCTGTTGTTCGTCGCGCCGGCCCTGTCGCAAAACAAACCACGGCTGCTCGACAAAGAGACCTTCATGGACATGGAGTCGGTCGGCAGCCCGAACATCGCGCCCGATGGCAAGACGATTCTGTTCACCCGCACCTGGGTGGACAAAGTCAAAGACCAGTCGCGCAGCAACCTCTGGATCACCGATACCGACGGCACGCGCGTGCGCGAATTGACCAGCGGCGCGCGCAACGACAGCGCGCCCGAATGGTCGCCCGACGGCAAGCGCATCGCGTTTCTGTCTGACCGCGACGGCACCAATCAGTTGCACGTGCTCTGGCTGGACACGCGCGAGATCGCGCAGTTGACGCATCTGGAACAAGCGCCGTCGAATACAAAATGGTCGCCCGATGGCAAATGGCTGGCCTTCACCGCCTTCGTGCCCGACACCGATCCGATCTTGAACATACGGCTGCCCGAACGTCCGCGCGGGGCCGAATGGGCGCGGCCCGCCGTGCTGGTTGATCGTTTGTCGTGGGCGGCGGATGGGCGCGGGCCGACGCCGAAAGGCAACATACACGTGTTTGTGATTGATGCGGCGCTGGGCGGCACGCCGCGTCAGATCACCAGCGGCAAGTTCAGTCACAACGGTTTTGACTGGTCGCCCGACGGCAAGACGATTTATGTCAGCGGCATTCGCAAACCTGACGCCGAATATACGCGCAACGACAGCGAAATTTACGCGGTGGATGTGGGGACGCTCGACATCAAGCCGCTGACCGATCGCAAGGGGCCGGACAGCAACCCCAACGTTTCGCCCGACGGCAAGCTGGTCGCGTATATCGGCTACGACGAAAAGAATTACACCAACCACGTGTCGAGCCTGTATCTGATGAACAACGACGGCACGAACAAACGAATGATTGCGGGCAACCTGGACAGTACGCCGCAAAACATCGGCTGGTGGGCAGCCAGCAATGGGCTGTATTTCACTGTCGAATCAAAAGGCAAGACCGATATTTGCTGGCTCAGTCTGGCAGACGGCGCCGTCAAGAAAGTCTCGACTGGCACGCACCTCGCGGGCTTTTCGGTCGCCAACAACGGCCAGATCGCCGCCATCAGCAGCACGCTCAAAGAACCCAACACGCTCGTTACGTTCAAATCCGATGACGTGACGAAGCTGAACAAACTGGTGGACGTGAACAAGGACGTGCTCGCGGGCGTCAAGCTGGGCGAGCCGGAAGAGTTGTGGTTCACGTCGAAAGACGGCTTGAAAGTACAGGGCTGGCTCATCAAACCGGCGAATTACGAAGCGGGCAAGAAATATCCGCTGGTGCTCTGGATTCACGGCGGCCCCTGGTCAATGTATTCGACCGCGTGGAGCTGGTCGTTTCAGAACTTCGCCGCGCAAGGTTACGCCGTGCTGTTCACCAACCCGCGCGGTTCGACCGGCTACGGGCAGGACTTCGTCAACGGCATTCAATACAGCTATCCGGGCAAAGACTACGACGACCTGATGGCGGGCGTGGATGCGGCGTTGGCGAAAGGCTTCATTGACGAGCGCAACCTGTTCGTTTGCGGCGGCAGCGGCGGCGGCGTGTTGACGGCGTGGATTGTCGGCCACACGGAGCGTTTTGCGGCGGCGGTTTCGATGCGGCCCGTGATTGATTGGCATTCGTTCGTCGGCACGACTGACGGCGCGAGTTGGTACTATCAATTCGACAAGTATCCGTGGGAAGACCCAATGCAATATGCCGTGCGTTCGCCGCTGCATTACGTGGCGAACGTCAAGACGCCCACGATGGTCATGACGGGTGAAGCCGACTTGCGCACGCCGATGGGTCAGAGCGAAGAGTTTTACCGCGCGTTGAAGATGCTCAAAAAAGAAACGTTGCTGGTACGTATGCCGGAGGAATTTCACGGCTGGCGGCGGCCTTCGCATCAGATCGCGCAACAGTTGTATCTGATGGCGTGGTTTGAAAAGCATATGCGCAAGGAACAGGCGGCAGGGCGTTGATTGCAAGGATGGCCGAAAGTACGAGTGGCTGTTGCCGCAGCCACTCGTACACCTTTCTTTTTGCCTTCCTATCCTCTGGCCGACGTCCCTGCAATCCCACCCAAAATTGCCTGAAAGCCTTCCAGGTCAGCTTCCAGATTTTCGATGACCGCTTCGGCCAGTTCGCCCGGGTTGGGCAGGTTGTCCAGATCGGCCAGCGATTGATCCTTGATCCACGAAATGTCCAAGCTGGTTTTCAATTGCGGTTAGGCAATCTTGGCAATGGGCCGACACTCCGCACGCGTATGTTGCTCAGGATGCGCGCGGATTTCGTCAATGGCGCGGATGACCGATGGTTCAAGATAGGTCATTCCGCACCACGCACCTGGCGCGCACCGCTTGGCGCATCTGGTTGAGAATCTGCTGATACATGGCGCGGAGTCTGGCCTCGAACGCAAGGGCGGAAAAAAGTCGAGCCAGTTATGCGGCAGGCTTTAGCCAAAGCAATACAGCTTCCCATCCTGCGCGCCAATTACCACACGCCCGCCCGCAATCGCCGGGGAAGCCGAGACGGCTGCGCCCGCGTTGAACTCCCAGACCTTCGCGCCGGTGTTCAAATCCAGCACGTAAAAGCGCCCGTCGTTGGAGCCGATGTAAACGCGGCCACCGGCTATGGCAGGCGAAGACTCGACGCGGGCGTTGGTGCGGAACGACCAGAGTTCTTTGCCGTTGGCGGCGTTGAGGCAGTGGACGACTTTGTCGCGTCCGCCGAGGATCACTTTGCCGTCAATGACCGCCGTCGAAGAGTAAAAGGGGAACTGGCGTTGCGGGTGCATGTAGCGCCAGACGCGGCGGCGCGTTTTGAGGTTGATGCTCAGGACTTCGTTGGCGAAGTTGCCGAAGAAGGCTTGCAGCCCGGCGGGCGTGTTGAGAATCGTGACCGAGGCGCCGGTGTTGCCGATGCCCGCGAGGTGCGTCACTTCTTTGCCGTCGCTGATGCGGATGCCGTGGAAGATTTCGTCGCAGCCGCCAAAGTAGGCGATGCCGTCCACGATACAGGGTGTGCCGTGGACATAGTTCTCGGTCTTGAACTGCCAGATGGTCTTGCCGGAGCGCGCTTCAAAACAATAGAGCGAACCGTCGTAAGAGCCGATCAAAACTTTGTCGCCAACAATGACCGGTGAGCATTTGATTTCGCCACCGCTTTTGTACGTCCACAGGCCCTGGCCGTTCGTGGCGTTGACGGCGTGAAAGGTGCCTTCCAGATCGCCTACGAAGACGAGGCCATTGGCGACGGCGGGGGAGGATTCGCCGACGGCTTCTTTGGTTTTGTATTTCCACTTCGGCTTGCCCGACCAGAGGTCTACGGCAATGAGTTCGCCAGCGTTACTGTTCGACCCGGTGCCGACGTAAACGGTGGCATCGGCGATGGCGGCGGACGATTCGATGATCTCGCCCGCGTTGAGCGACCACATCTGTTTCAGATTTGCATTGATGGTCGAAGGCGAGACGCCGGTTAGGTTGTAGTTGCCGCGAAATTGGGGCCAGGCGTCAGACGATTGCGGATTGCGGATTGCGGATTGCAGATTAGCGGGATTGAGCAAGCTGTAAGTTGCCGCAGTCATTGCGCTGGCGAGCCAGGTTCTGCGGCTTACGGAAATCCGCAATCCGCAATCCGCAATCCGCAATCCGTTATTCAGTATGCCCATTCGTAAAGCTCCTTTGCTCCTGCCGCGCTAAACGTGCGCGGATTAAATGTGCCCGTCCATTGTTTGGACGCGGCTGTGGCTAATGTTGGTAAATCAGCGTGGGGAATTTCAAGTGCGGTGAGGCTGCTCGGCAAGCCGCCCACATGCGCCAGTTGCGCGAGCCGTTCGGCTAATTGTTCGGCGAATGTGAGGCCAATGACTTGCGCGAGTTCGGCGTAACGTTCACCGACGGTGCCCGTGTTCCAGCGGACGACGTGCGGCAGCATGACGGCGATGGCGATGCCGTGCGCGGTGCCGTAATGCATGGTCAGCGGATTGGCGCAGGCGTGCGTCGCGCCGAGCATCGAATTTTCAATCGCGATGCCCGCGTAATGTGCGCCCAGCAGCATTGCGCCGCGCGCTTCGATGTTTTGCGGTTCAACCAACACGCGTTCGTAGTTGGTGGCGAGCAAGCGCCAGGCTTCTTTGGCGAAGAGGTCAGAGAGCGGATTGCGGTTGAGTGTGACAAAACTCTCGACCGCGTGCGCGATGGCGTCGTAGCCAGCCGTGGCCGTGAGTTCCGTGGGTTGTGTCAATGTCAAGCGCGGGTCAAGGATGGTGATTTTGAAGGCGGCTTGCGCGTCGCCACAGGCCATTTTGACGTGCGTTTCGGCGTCCGAAATTAGCGCGTAAGTTTGCGCCTCGCTGCCCGTGCCGGCGGTAGTTGGAACCCCGATCATCGGCAGCATGAGGTTGCCAGCGGGGTTGCCGGAGACTTTGTCGTGACCCCAGTAATCACGCATCGTGCCGCCGTTGGTCAGCACGAAGTTGATGCCTTTGGCGGTATCGAGCGAACTGCCGCCGCCAAGGGCGATGATGGAATCAACGCCGTGTTCAGCGGCGACAACTCTTCCGGCTTCAACCATTGCGGTATCGGGGTTCTCGCCAAAGTCGTGAAAACGGAAGGCCGTGACGCCCGCTTGGTTGAGCAGTTGGGTGGCTTCGTCAACGTAACCGCAAGACAGAATGCCGCGATCTGCGACGAGCAGCGCGCGTTTGAATTCGAGTTCGCGCGCCAGCATGCCGAGTTGGGCGAAGGTGCCGTCGCCGAAGATGACACGGGTGCGCGGTTGAAAATCGAAAGTCTGCATAAGGATTTGAACAGCGCTTGATGTGGAGTGCCGCGCCGAGCCACAGCACACTATAGCGTGCCGTCTTAACCAGCCAACTTTTCTGCGACCAGACGCCGCGCCGCCGCTTCGGTCGTGATGTCTTCAGCCGCGGCCAAAGCGTAAATGCGCGCAAGCGTTTGGCCGATGTGGCGCACTTCGCTGTCGGCGCGCTCAGCAGGCCAGCCCAACGCTTCGAGGCCGGTGATGGCGATGGCGCCGCCGCTGTTGATGGCAAAGTCGGGCGCATACAGAATGCCGCGCGCGTGCAAACGTTCAGCATCGGCGGCGGTTGCCAATTGGTTGTTGGCCGCGCCTGCGACGGCGCGGCATTGCAGGCGCGGGATCGTCTCTTCATTCAACACGCCGCCTAGCGCGCAGGGCGCAAAAATATCGCAGTCCGTCTCATAAACCTCTCCCTCAGTAAGGCAGCGCAGGCCTAGCCCGTGTTGAAAATAATCACGGGTGCCCGGTTCGGCCTCGCTAAACCAAACCTCGGCCTCGGCACTCGCCAGCAAGCCCAGTAAGGTGCCGCCGACGCTGCCCGTGCCTTGCACGATGATGCGGCGTCCAAAAAGCGAGGGAGTGCCGAAAAGCTGCTGGCAGGTGGCCTCCATCGCCGCGAAGACGCCCAGCGCAGTGGCCGGGCCGGAACTGCCCGCTCCGCCATTCAATTGCGAACAGGAATGCACGAAGGGCGCGCCATGTTCGGCGATGATGTCCATGTCTTCAGAAGTCGTGCCAACATCGGGGCCGGTGTAATACAACCCGCCGAGTTGTTGAATCAGCGCACCATAGCGGCGCAACAGATCGGCACGCGCGGTTGAGTCGAAATCCGGTGGTAACGCGATGACCGCTTTGCCGCCGCCGCGCGGGAACCCCGCGACCGCGAATTTATTGGTCATCCCGGCGGAAAGCTGCAACACATCGGTCAAGGCAGCTTGCCAATCAGAATAGTGCCGCATCCGCGTGCCGCCAGTGGCTGGACCCAGTTTAGTGGAATGGATGGCGATGAAAATCCAGGCACCAGTGGGCTGGTCGAAGCGGATGATCACCTCTTCGCCAGCCCACTCTTTGATCAAGGCTTGTGTGTCGTGTTGGTTCACGCTGAATGGAATACTAATTCGCCCCTTTGCTGGCCGTTGGCGTGGGCGTCGGTTTCGCCATCGTCGCCCCAGTTGCCAGCGAGAACAGTTGATTGCGATTCATGATGAATAGCGCGCCATTCGCCGGGACGGGCGAGGAATAGACCGAACTGCCCAGGTTCGTTTCGGTCAGCAGTTTCTTTTCCTTGCCGGCCTGCATCACGACGACGTCGCCGTCTTCGTCGCCGAGATAAACCTTGCCGTCAACGACCAACGGCGAACCCCAGATCGCGGCGAACATATCGTGCGTCCAATAGGCCTGGCCAGTCTTGGCATCCAGGCAATGCAGGAAGCCGCTGAAATCGGAGTAGTAAAGCAAGCCGTCGGCTATCGCGCCGGTCGAGACCGTGCGGCGAATTTTGTCGTATTGCCAGAGCAGTCCCGATTTGGTGATGTCACCGCGTTTGGTCGGATCAATGCAATAGAGGTGGCCGACGCCTTCGCCGTGTTCGGGGTCTTGGCCGTTGGCGATGTAAACCTTGTTGTCCCAGAGCACCGGCGTGGCGATGACTTCGTTGCGTGTCTTGGGCCAGACCGAATCTTTTGGATTGGTGTCGAATGACCAGAGCAACTTGCCATCGGCGACCGTGTAGCCGCGCACGCAACCGTCGCCTTCGCCGATCACGACCTGTTCGACATCGCCGAGCTTGCCGACCGCCGCCGATGACCATTGACCGTGCAAAATCTTGTCGAAGACGTTGTTGACTTCCCAGACCAGTTTGCCGGTTTTTTTGCTAATCGCGATCATCGAGGGCGCTTTGGGTGAAGGGATGTTGACGTGGCTTTCATCCTGGCCGTTCGAGGTGCTGATGATGATCAAGTCGCCCCAACTCACCGGCGACGAGTTGGACATGTTGTGCGGGTGCGCGCCGACTTCGTCAATCATGTCGAACTTCCAGAGGATGTCGGCGTCGAACTTGCCTTTGAATTTTTCGTCCTGCACCGCGCCGTCGTTCTTGTCGTCGCGGAAGCCTTTGGTGTCGAGGCACATCAATTCGCCGCGATTGGTGACGTAATACAGCTTGTCGCCTTCGATCAACGGCGAAGAGCAGACGCCCTGATACGGCCAATCGTTGACGCGCCCAGCGGTCAGTTTTTCATTGGTCTGCTGCCAGAGAAATTCGCCGGTCTTTTCGTCAAAGGCCATCAACACGCCGCGGTCGCCGCCCTGTTTGGGATCGCGCAGGCCTTCGTTGTTGGTGCCAATATAAACCTGGCCGCCCGCGACGACCGGGTTGCCGTAACTTTGCGAACCGAGCGCGGCGACCCATTTGATGTTGGTCTTCTTCTCGACATTCCAGGTTGTCGGCAGGCCTTTCATATTCGAGACCATGTTGCGGTCGGGCGTACCACCCCACATCGGCCAGTCACCGCTGCCGGGGTCAGAAGCCACAACCGCACCGGTACCGGTGTAAGAAAGAAAGACCCCAAGCAATGCGAAGGTGCTCAAGATCAACGAGGCTTTTAGCAAAATAGATTTCATCGTAACTCCTTGGTTGGGTGTTTCATTCCTTACCCAAAATAGCGCGACACAATTCAGTGTAACCCTAGCCAGTCACGCAGCGACTGTTCGAGGGTGCTGCGGTCATGGCTCGTGAGAGAGCCAATCGTTTTTACAATCAAACTCTTCTCAATGGTATAAATCCCTCGTTTAACTGCCGACGCCACATTCAAGCCTGCTCCTTGCCAATCGTGCAGGACAAATTCGGTGGGCAGTAAGCCGGTAATACGGCTGGTTAATGGAACTATCAATAAATCATGCGAAATGTGTGGTGCATTGACCACGACAGCAGGCCGTACCTTGCTGCCTGTTAAATTGGAAAACGGGTAACGGACAAGCACGATCTCACTATGCGAGTAACTCGGCATAGACATCATCCTCTTGATTGTCCCAAACATTTTCCAGCGCAACCTGACTGGCATTCAGCCAAAAGGTAGATTCGTCCAACAACGGCGTTACTAGAACTTCCGTGCCTTCGGGAATTTCAATCTTTTCGAGCAATTGAATCTGCCCTCCTTTTATGACTGCCCGTATTGTGTTGAGCATCTCAACTCCTCTGGCTCATTAACGACTACTTGTTCGGTGTTACCTTGATGTTATCAAAATAGACTTCGTTCTGATTGTCGGTAAAAACGCCCGCGCTGCCTTTGCGGTTGCCGATGGGATCAGTCCATTCCAGCATCCAGTCGGCTGGCTCAGCCTCGCCGACCGCCCAGGCTTTGCCGCGCGCGCGCGTTTTGCCGCCGGGCAGGTTTTGCACTTCGAGTTTCAGCCGATACCAGGTGTTCGGCTTCATCGCGAAGGGTTTGCTGAACGAACGTTTCGGTTCGATCTGCCAGGAGCGCAGTTCCAGTTTTTGCACGTTGCCGAACAAGACCAGTTCATAACGCTGCGCGACGACGCCGATGTCGCCCATCTGGCGGCGTTTCTCGACGGCGCTGACATCGGCTTCGATGGTGTAATTGGATTCGGTCACCGCGCCGAAGAGCGAGCGCGTGCGTTTGAAAATGCCCAGGTTTTCTTTCTTGGCCAGAATCTTGTTGCCATCCACTTCGCGCACGACATATTTGCCGCCCGTGTTGAGCCAGGTGCCGGGCGCTTGATCCACGGCGATGCCGGAGAAATCTTCGGCGGTCGGCAGGGGCGAAATCACGCGGATGCGCGAGACGCCGGTGACGCCTGCGACGGTCGCTTTGAGTTGTCCGGCTTGAATCACTTCGTTGGCGGCGGCGGTGAATTGCAGGCCCGTGGCATTGCCTTTCAATCCGGCGAGCGACCAGGTCGGGTTGGTTTCTTCGCGGATGAAGCGGCCTTTGTCATCAAACAAGCGGACACGGAATTTGTTGGTGGCGCCGGGTTGCAGCACCAAATCCGCCGGAATGACTTGCACGTGGGCGACGGTGGCGGTGGCAGGCGCGTTCTCGGCTTTTTCAGGCGCGGGCGGCAAGGCAGCGGCTTTGGTCTTGCCGATGCAATAGACGTGCTTGGTCGAGACCAGGTAAACGCGCCCGCGTGAAATCGCTACGCCGCCGATGATCTGTTCATTTGAAGCGATGGCTTCGTCACCGGCTTCAGTGGTGAGTTCCACTTTGGTGATGGGTTCGAGTTCGACCTTGCTCAAAATCGTCGCGCCGGTCGGGCCGGGTTTGACGATGTAAAACGCGCCGTTTTCGGTGCCGACATAAATTTTGCCATCCGCAAACACGGGCGAGGCCTTTTGAATCGTGCCCAGGTTTTGTTCCCACAGCTTTTTGCCGTCGGTCAGGTTGAAGGCGAACAGGTTCGCGCCCGCGTCCACGTCATACAGGATGTTGCCATCAATGACGGGCGAGCCGGGGCCAAGCTGGAAATTGGTGATGGCGTATTTGATCTTGTCCGCATTCAGCAGCTTGCCCGCCGCGTCTTTGCCGATTAGCCCTTTGGCCGAAAGATCAAGCGCGGCCAGATGACCCATCTCGCTGACTTCCAGATTCTCTTCCTGATGGCTGACATAGGCGATGCCGTCTTTCACGACAGCACCCGGATTGACGCCGCGTTTGCTCATCGGATAGCGCCACACGGGTTCGCCCGTGGCGACTTTCATCGCACAAACCGAACCGTCGCCGCCGCCCGCGATCAAGATGCACGTGCCATCCGGCGCGGTCGCCACAACGGGCGTTGAATAGGTTGTGTCATACGGACGTTCGCCGGGTGTGCTGATCCAGACCGTTTCGCCCGTGCGCTTGTCAAAGGCGTAATAGCGGTGCCGCCGCGCTTGAATGTCGCCGAAACCATCCGTCACGGTGCTGACGATGACCAGATCGCCTTCGACAATGGGCGACACGGTGCGTCCGCCGTGCGTCGTCCACGAACCGAATTCGTCGGTGAACGAGCGATCCCAGAGCAATTTGCCGTCGAAGGAAAGCGCCACCAGATCATTGCACGCGCCGAACGCATAAACATTGCCGGTGGTCGGATCGCCGACGGGCGATGACCAGGCCACACGGCGCGGCGGCACGTCGGTCGAATACACGTCGAATTTGTATTCCCAGACGACCTTGCCCGTGTCGGCATCCAGCGCCATCACGCGCTCCTGCAAGGTCTCGCCTTCGCCCGCGCTGTTAAAAACGAAGACGCGATTGTTCATCACAATCGGTGCTGAACGGCCTCCGTAAGGCACTTTCCATAAGAGGTTCTCGCCCTGCGTTGACCATTTTTCAGGGAGTTTCTTTTCCAGCCCAATGCCATCGCGGGTCGGGCCGCGCCAATCGGCCCAATCGCTGCCTGATTTGGCGCGCGCGGGCGATTGCGCAAAGCTTGTCGCAACGAGAAAAAGCGTGAGTGCCAGCGTCAGCCAGGTGATGTGCTTGAACGAAGTTTTCATAAGCGGATACCGTGAAGGTTCTTTGGAATTTGTGTTACTTGAAATTACTAAGACCGAATTTGCGTGATGTCGGTTGCGCGGAATTTAAGTCTTCTTGACCCGATTGCACCGAAACTATAATGTCCCGCCGTACACAGTTCAAGACGGACTTTCCCGAAACCTGCTGGAGGATTTCAGCGTTCAGGCAAACGTCCCCCATCACAGCATCAAATCAATCCGGCGATGGAAACAAAATCACAAGATTGGAAGCTCACTTTAGGAGGCCACGCTATGCGACGCTCGCGCTATCTTTTTCTGCTCTTCGCCCTGCTCTTTGCCGGCACCGCCTGGGCGCAGAGCCTCAATGAAGACTTACTGGCCGCCGCCCGCAAAAGCGATGCCGCCGCCGTCAAGGCGTTGCTGGCCAAGGGCGCCGATGTGAATGCCAAATCGCCTTATGGCGCAACGCCGCTGTTTTTTGCCTGTGATCGTGGCAGCGCCGAGGTCGTCAAAATCCTGCTCGAGGCGGGCGCGGATGTGAACATCAAAGACACCTTTTATAAATCCACGCCGCTGACTTGGGCCATCCAGCACGATCATGCCGAAGTGGTCAAACTGTTGGTGGCGAAAACACCGTCGAGCAAAGAATCCGCCACCGCGCAGGCCGTGGCGCAAGGACAGCCCAAAACGGTCAATGCCTTATTGGCGCTGGGCGGATTCAAACCCGAATCGCTGTCGCTGTGGCTGACGATGGCCGAGAAAAACGACGCCAAAGAAGTCGCCGAGGCGCTCAAAGCCGCGGGCGCAAAACCGCAGCCCAAGACGGAATTCAAAGTCGAACCGGCGCAGTTGAAGCGTTACGAAGGCACCTATAAAAACGAGCAGGTCGAACTGAGTTTTCGCGTCAAAGACGGCAAATTGATCGGCACCTCGAACGGGTTCGATTTTGCGATGCTCCCCCAGGCCGCGCATACCTTTGAGCCGGAAGGCCAACCTTCCACCGTGGTCTTCAAACTCGAAGGCGAAAAAGTCGTCGCCCTGACCATCAAAGGCGCGGGCGGCGAATTGACGATCAAAAAAGTGGAGGCGAAATGAAGCCTAAAGCGTTTTCGGTTTGGCTGTACGGCAGGCTGCCAGCCTGCTGTACCTTGGGCGAAGGGCGCAGTCAATTTGGCTCCATCAGTGGCCGAGCCGCAGCAGGCTGGCAGCCTGCTGTACTTTACGAGCGTGGGCTTAATGCTCAACACGTAACGCAAAAACGCTGTAAATTAATTGCGCCTGTTATTCTGGTTATTCTGAACGCTACTTTGTTGTTACCAGCGTTCGCCCAAAATTGGCCGGGCTTTCGCGGCGCCAATGCCGCTGGCAATGGCGACGGCCAAAATGCGCCGGTCAGTTGGGACGTGACCAAAAACACCAACGTCGTTTGGAAAACGCCGATTCCCGGACTTGCCCACGCCAGCCCGATTGTCTGGGGCGATAAGCTATTCGTCGCCACCTCTGTCAGCAGCGCGCCGCAAGGCAAGTTTCGCATCGGGCTTTACGGCGATGTGGATTCGGACAAAGACCTTTCCAAACACGCCTGGAAAGTTTATTGCCTGGACAAGAAGACCGGCAAAATCCTCTGGGAACGCACCGCCAGCGAAGGCGTGCCCAAGGTCAAACGCCACATCAAATCCACGCATGCCTCGCCCTCGCCGGTGACGGATGGCAAATATGTCGTGGCTTTCTTTGGTTCCGAAGGGCTGTTCTGTTACGACTACAAAGGCAAGCTGGTTTGGAAGCAAGACCTGGGCATCTTGGATTCGGGTTGGTTTTTTGACCCCGATTATCAATGGGGCATGGCGAGTTCGCCGATCATTTATCAGGGCAAAGTGATTGTGCAATGCGACCAGCAAAAAGGCTCGTTCATCGCCGCCTTTGACGTGAAGACCGGCAAGGAAGTCTGGCGCACCAAACGCGATGAAATCCCTTCGTGGGGTTCGCCGACGGTGTTTGAAAGCAAAGGCCGCGCAATGATCGTCACGAATGCGACCAAACGCATTCGCGGTTATGATCCGGCGACAGGCAAAGAGTTGTTTGAGCTTTCCGGCAATTCCGAAGTCACCGTCGGCACGCCCGTTGTCGGCCACGATCTGGTGTTTGTGACCGCCGGGTATCCACCCATCCAACCAATTTACGCCATCAGGCCGACCGCGACGGGCGACATCACGCTGGCTGAAGGCCAGGAAACCAATGATCACATCGCCTGGAGCAAGAAACGCGGCGGCACCTACATCCCCACGCCCATCGTTTATGGCGATTACCTATACACTTGCTCCAACAATGGCGTGCTGACTTGTTACAACGCTAAGACGGGCGAGCGGCTGTATCAGCAACGCATCGCTGCGCAATCGAATGCCTTTACCGCGTCGCCGATTGCTGCCGATGGCAAGCTGTATTTTGCCGGGGAAGACGGCGATGTATTTGTTGTCAAAGCCGGCCCGCAATACGAATTGCTGGCGACCAATCCGGTGGGCGAATCACTGCTGGCGACACCTGCAATTTCAGCAGGCATGATCTTTGTGCGTAGCGTCAGCAACCTATACGGCATTGCTGACGCCAGTGCGGCGAAACAAAAGGCCGCGAAATAATCCAGGCATATTCCGTTCGCACCAGTTCTTCATTCAGGAGCAACCGACCTATGACTCGACTGACGCTCAAATTCACCTTTGTACTTTGTCTCTGCCTGCTGGCACTCTCTGCCTCGCGCCTTACCAGCAGCAACGCGGCCACCACGTCCAACTGGCCGCAGTGGCGCGGCCCCGACAGCCAAGGCATCTCAACTGAGAAAAATCTGCCGACGGAATGGAGCGACACCAAGAACGTGCTCTGGAAAACGCCGATTCCCGGGCTGGGCTATTCGCAACCGATTATCTGGGAAAAGAAAGTCTTTTTGACCACCGCCATTGAAGGCGGCCCCGCCCCCGCCGAGCATAAAGCGCCCAAACACATGATCGGCGAACAGGAATACAAGCATCCGGATTGGTACGGCTCCGACAAGCTTCACACCTTCAAAGTGCTTTGCCTCGACCGCGACAGTGGCAAGGTCATCTGGGATAAGACTTCCTACGAAGGGCCGGTCTTCGATCATCGTCATCGGCGCAGTACGTATGCGGGCGCGACGCCGGTGACCGATGGCAAGCTCGTGGTTGCTTACTTTGGCCCCGAAGGCGTTTACTGTTACGACTTCAGCGGCAAATTGCTGTGGCAAAAAAATCTCGGCGGCATTGATACCTTTGGCTTTGGCACAGGCACCTCACCCATTCTGTATAACAATTTAGTGATCCTGGTTTGCGATCAGAGCTTGGCCGTGCCGAAAGGCTCGTTTATGGTCGCGCTTGACAAAACAACGGGCAAAGAAATCTGGCGCGTCGCCCGCCCAATTCAGGGCAGTTGGTTCACACCCGTGATCGTGACCGTCGCGGGCCGCACCGAAATGATCACCAGCGGCAACGAATTCCTGATTTCCTATGACCCGGCCACCGGCAAAGAACTCTGGCGCACAGGCGGTTTGAAAAGCCACGCCATCGCGACGCCGATTGTCGGCCACGGCTTGGCCATACTTTCATCAGGGTTTCCTTCCAAGGTGGTGACGGCGGTGAAACTCGGAGGATCGGGCAACCTGGATGGTACTGAAAAGATCGCTTGGCGTTACAGCAAAGGCACGGCCTATGTGCCGTCGCCGATTTTGTACGGCGATTATGTTTACCTGATGAGCGACGCGGGCATCTTGACATGCCTGAATGCCAAGACGGGCGAGGTCGTTTATGAAGGTGGCCGCGTGCCGATTGCGACCAAGTTTTATGGCGCTTCGCCGGTGGCGTTTGAAGACAAGCTTTTGCTGACCAGCGACGACGGCGACACCTTTGTGATCAAAGCCGGGCCGAAGCACGAAGTTTTGGGCACGAATTCATTGGGCGAGCCGTGCCGGACTTCGATTGCGATTGCGGATGGCAAGCTGTTTATTCGGGGCGAGAAGAATCTGTTTTGCATTGGTAAGAAAGGGTGATGAACCATGACATGGGACGAGATTATTAACAGCCCTTATCTGCAAGATTTGCCGTTCAAAATTGAGACCAATCGCTTTGGGCAAATCCTGATGAGTCCGGCATCGAACAAGCACGGTAGAATGCAATTCGATGTGGGTTATGGAATGCGTCGCAAGAGTAAAGGCGGCCAAGTGATCACCGAGTGTGCGATTGAGACGGCTGACGGTGTCAAGGTGGCGGATGTCGCTTGGCTGTCAGATGAGTTTTTTGCGGAATATGGTGAGGTCACTCCATACCCCAAAGCGCCGGAGATTTGTGTCGAGGTCGTTTCTCCCTCCAATTCCAAGCTGGAAATTAAGCAAAAGGTTGAGTTGTACCTTGCACGTGGGGCACAGGAAGTTTGGGTGGTGAGTAGCAATCATCAAGTTACTTATTATGGTCACACCGGCCAACTCAAAAAATCGCGCATCCTACCTGGCGTTAAGTTTTGGAAAAATTGAGCTACAGGCTTGAACGCAAGTCTGCATCTTGCTTTTGTCGTAACGTAGTTTTACGAACACCCTGCTGTATGCCTGACCGTGATTGAATCCTGCACAAGAACGACTCAGGAGAAACATAGAATGAAACATAAATTCGTTTGGTTGTCGGCGTTGCTGAGTTTATCCGCAGCGCTTTTTGTGTTACCCGCCTTGCACGCCGCGCCCAATAGTAACTGGTCGGCGTGGCGCGGCCCGGAAGGCAATGGCGTCTCGACCGAAACCAACCTGCCGGTCGAATGGAATACCTCCAAGAATATCAAATGGAAGACGGCGATTTCCGGTCAGGGGCATTCTTCGCCCATCGTCTGGGGCGACCGCGTTTTTCTGACTTCGGATGTCGAGGGCGAAGTATTGGCAGGCGCAGCCGCCGTCAAGCACAAGCTGGAAGGGCAGGATTTCATTCACCCCGACAGTCGTGGCGCCAATCGCAAACATGCTTTCAAAGTGATTTGCCTGGATCGCGCGTCCGGGAAAATTCTCTGGGAGCAAGTCGCCTACGAAGGCAGCGTTTATGACGACCGCCACAGCAAAGGCAGTTACGCCGCGCCCACGCCCGCGACCGATGGCACGCACGTTTACGCCTGGTTTGGCGGCGAAGGCGACGGCTTGTATTGCTATGACTTCAGCGGCAAGCAAGTCTGGAAGGCCGCGCTCGGCAAGATTGCTTCGATAGGCATGGGCCCGGGCGCTTCACCCGTCTTGGCGAGTAACGCAGTCATCCTGCAATGCGACGAAGACGAAGGGAAAAACTCCTTTATCGCCGCCATAGATAAAAAGACGGGCAAGCAACTCTGGCGCGTGCCCCGCCAAGTGCAGGCCAGTTGGTCAACCCCGCTGGTCATCAAAACGGCGCAACGTGCGGAAGTCATCACCAGCGGCAATGAATGGATCATTTCGTATGATCCGCAAACCGGCAAAGAGTTGTGGAAGGTGCCCGGTCACCAGAGCAACGCCATCGCTTCGCCGCTGATTGGTCATGGGTTGGTCTACGTCTATGCCGGTTACCCGGTCAAAAAGACGGTGGCGATTAAATTGGGTGGCGCGGGCCAATTAGATGACAAGAGCATCGCCTGGAGTTACGACAAAGGCACGGCCTATGTGCCGTCCTCGATTCTTTATGGCGATTATCTGTATCTGATGAGTGACCGCGGCATTATCACCTGCCTGGACGCCAAGTCGGGCAAGATCGTTTATGAAGGTGGGCGCGTGCCTGTTCCGGCCACGTTTACAGCTTCGCCGGTGGCCTTTGATAACAAGCTGTTACTCACCAGCGAGGATGGCGATACTTACGTCATCAAAGCTGGCGCGCAGCACGCGGTGTTAGCCACCAATTCGGTCGGCGAACCGGTTTATGCTTCGCCAGCGATTGCGGGCGGTAACATCTTCATTCGCGGCGAAAAATATCTTTATTGCATTGGCGCTGGCAAGTAACTTAAACAAAGGAGGTACACGATGAAACTAAATAACACACTTGGTAGCTTGCTTTGTTTGTTACTGGCCGGATTGGCGCTGGCGGACACCAAGCCGAATTTCAGCGGCAACTGGGTGCTCGATAAAGATCGCAGCAATGGCAAGCAGCCCGGTTTTGACCAAACGATTAGCGTCAAACACACGGGCGATCAACTGACACTGGAAACGAAACAGAAGACCGCCCGCGGCGAAGTCGCCTTCAACGAAAGCTACGCTTTCAATGGACAGGAAATGGATTTTGAACCCCAAGGTATGCCACCTGGCTCAAAAGGCAAGCGTAGCGCTACTTGGTTGCCCAATGGGCGGGGCATTCTAGTCAACGATACGGTTACCGGGGCAGATGGCAAGTTAGTGCGGAAGATGACCCGCAAATGGCAACTTTCCGCTGACGGCAACACGCTGACCATTGATTACTATATTGACGATCCGCAACGCGGTGAATATGAAATGAAGCGCATCTTCAATAAGACCCCTTAACAACCAACTAACCTGAAACACCGAAGACAGCGAGCGGTATTCACCGCTGTCTTCGGTTCATTCAATCCACCAGAAAAGCTTCAATTTAAGGAGCGCGATGAGCAGAACTAACAGCACCCGTTTTGCAGTTACTCTCTTTTGTTATCTGGTCAGCCTGAATTGTCTGGCGCAAACCAACTGGCCCCAATTTCGCGGGCCGCAAGCCAGCGGCGTGGCCGAAGGCAAAAACTTGCCTGATGAATGGGGGCCGGACAAAAACATCGTTTGGAAAACGGAGTTATCCGGACGGGGTCATTCTTCGCCGATCATTTGGGGCAATCGCATTTTCCTGACCAGCGACCTCGAAGGCGAGGTTATCCCCGGTCAAAAAGCCATCCACCACGTGCGTAACAAAGAAACCTGGGTGCATCCCGATGCATTGTCGGGCGACAAAAAACATACGTTGAAACTAATTTGCCTCGACCGCGATACCGGAAAAATTCTCTGGGAACGCATCGCGCACGAAGGCGCTGTGTTAGACGACCGGCATAAGAAAAACACCTATGCCTCGGGCACGCCAGTAACAGACGGCAAATTTGTCTATGCCTTTTTTGAAGCCGAAGGGCTGTTCTGTTACGACTTCACCGGCAAGTTAGTCTGGAAAACCAGCCTGGGCCAGGTTGCCAAGATGGGCATGGGGCCGGGCACCTCGCCGGTGCTTTACGAAAACCTGCTCTACCTGCAATGCGATCTGGAAGACGGCGGCGCGGGCGGCTTCCTGGCCGCCGTAGACAAGCGCACCGGCAAAGAGGTCTGGCGCGTCAGCCGCAATCATCGCAAAACGCACGCCACCCCCCTGATCGTGCAAAACGGCCAACGCACCGAATTGATTGCCAACGGTTGGGAGACCATCGTTTCTTACGACGCGAAAACCGGCCAGGAACTCTGGCAATGCGAAGGCGTTAAGGCCTGGGGCATTCCCAGCCCCGTCGCCGGGCACGGCATGGTTTTTCTGGCCGCCGGTTACCCCAGCAAACGCGCCATCGGCGTCAGGCTCGGCGGCACGGGCAAGCTTGATGGTACACCGAATGTCGTTTGGAGTTACACCAAAGGCACGGCCTATGTTACTTCGCCGATCCTTTACGGCGATTATCTTTACCTCGTTAGCGAAAAAGGCATCCTGACCTGCCTGGATGCCAAGACCGGCGAGATTAAATACGAAGGCGGCAGAGTCCCGACGCCTGCGACCTTCTTTGCCTCGGCTGTGGCTTTTGACGGCAAGTTATTCCTGACCAGCGAAGACGGCGAAACTGTTGTCATCAAAGCCGGGCCGGTGCATGAAGTGATTCGAACCAATAATGTTGGTGAGCCGGTGATGGCTTCTCCGGCCATTTCCAATGGGAAAGTGTTTATCCGTGGTGAAAAGCATTTGTATTGTATCGGTGCGAGTGAAAAGGGGAGTAACAAGCTGAGCGCGAGTAAATAACTGGTAAAGCACCGCGATTTGCCAACTTGTTGTATTCGAGTTGGTAAATCGCAAAGAAGGCCAGGCGACAAACCTAGAATTTGCTTGTCGCCTGGCCTTCTTTGTATTGATGATTGCCCAGCCTCAAAACAACAGCTTCACGCCGAATTGCACTCGGCGCGGACTTTGCGCCGACCGTATGCTGCCGAACGAGGGTGAACCCAGGAAGTTATCCGGCAGATCGAAGTTTACCGTGTTGAAGAGGTTGAAAAACTCCGCGCGCAATTGCAGGTTCAGATGTTCTTTCAACGCCGTATTCTTGACCACCGAGAAATTCACGTTCTTGTAACCCGGCCCGTCCAGCAGGTTGCGGCCTGCGTTGCCAAAGGTGCCGGGGCGCGAGAATTGAAAGGCTTGGGTGTTGAACCAGCGTTCAGGCGTGGGGTTATCGAGGCGCGCTTGGCCAATCAGGTTCGGGCGATCATTCGCGCCAAAGCCCAGATTGGAGCGGCCCGTGTTGCTGTTATCAATGTCCGACAACAGCGCGACGGTGAAGGGGCGGCCCGTCTGCAAGGTGATCACACCATACGATTGCCAACCCGCCAGGAAGCCTTTAGCCAAACCTTTCGCGCCTTTGCCGAAAGGCAGATCATAGGCGTAGCTCAACGAAAAACGATGACGCAGATCAAAGGCCGAGCGCCCGCGTTCGGCGCGCAGATTCAAACTGTCCTGCGGGAAATTTGGATCGCCCGCGCTGGTGAACAAGCCCGACGCGTTGTCTATGGATTTCGACCAGGCGTAAGACGACAACACTGACAGCCCGTCCGTCAGGCGTTGTTGGAAGCTGGCCTGCAAGCTGTGGTAAATCGAGTTCGCGCTCGATTCCTGATAGGTGATGTCTTCGTAACGCGGATCGGGGCGCAGGTAAGTAATCAGCGGATTGGGCAGCTTTGGCCCCGGACGCGGCTGATTGATGTCGCGCGCGGCGATCAGCTTGGTGCCTTTGCTGCCGACGTAGCTCAGCTCAAACAAACGGCTCGCGCCGAGTTGGCGTTGGATGCCCAGATTCCAGTGCTGCACATACGCCGTGCGCAAATCGCGTTGGAAGGCGTTGGCCGATTGCGGCAACGCGATAGGGAAGCTGGCCGGGAACGGATCGTTGACCAGCAGCGGCAACTGTTGCAGCGGGAAATAGAGCCGCAAATTGAAATATGGCGCGTTGAAATAGAGACCTTCGCCGTAGGCCATTGGCGCTTGGTCGTAATAGACGCCATAGCCGCTGCGCACGACGGTGTTGGGAGTTAGTGTCCAAGCGACACCAAGTCGCGGGGCGAAGTTATTCTTGTCCGCCAGATAACCAGCGCGCGGGACAGTGCCCGTGCCGACAGGCGTTAGCGTGCGCGTGCTGACGTCATACACATTGGCGCGGTCGTGGGCGTCCACGGCGGGCGAATTGAATTCGTAACGCAGCCCCAGCGAAAGGGTCAGATTGCGCCGGATACGCCAGCCATCATTGACGAAAAAATTATAGCTTTCGGTGCGCAAGGCCTGCGGGTTATCCACCTTGGCGCCGCCGGTGAAAATCGGCGCACCGAGCAACAAGTCGGCCAAGGCACTGCCCGTGATCGCCGGAATCGGGCGGCCGTTGTCATCCAAACGAAACGCCGAAAACGTCAGGAAGCCGCGTGATTGCACATCGCGGAAGGCGTTCTGCTGCGCTTTACGAATGTCTGCGCCAAATTTGAAAAGGTGCTGGCCGTGCGACCATGTCGCGGTGTCGAGCAGTTGGAAGACGTTGGTCACGCTGAATTGCGGGTTGTTGTATTCGTCGCCGATGGGCGAATAGCCGGTCAACGTGATGAAGCTCAAACCAAAATCGCGCGGCCTAGTCGCCAGGCTCGCCATGCCGACTTGCTGGTTGATGTTGCGGCCTTGATTCTCTTGGTTGACGCTCGACGACGTGCGGCTGAAGGCCAGGCGCACGTCGTTGATGAACGCGGAAGAGAAGATATGCGTTTCGCCGAGCATCAGGTTCTGTCCACGGCGCGGCACGTTGTTGCCGTAACCGGGAATCTGCGCAAAGTTCGGGCCGGAAAATGGCTCGAACAGCAGGCGATCATTGAAACTGTAACGCGCGGTCAATTGCGCCGCGGTGCTGAGTTGATGATCCAGCCGCACATCGAAGAGATCATTGCGGTCGCGTTGCGTGGGTGACGAAACGAAATTGGCGAACGGTGTGCTGCGATTCGGCAGCGGATAAAGCGCGGCAATCTTTGCCCCAACCGGATTGATAAAAAACGACGGCAGTTGATTGCCGGGAAAGGGAAAGCCCTCGCCCGGCTGGCCCGGCGGGATGACCGGTTTGGGCAATACGCTTTGCGAAAAATCGCCGTTACGTTCGGCCAGCGTCGGCACGTTGGTCACGCGCGTGAGGCCTTCGCGCAAACGTGTGCCTTCGTAATCGGTGAAGAAGAAAGTCTTGTCTTTGCGCACGGGGCCACCCAGCGAAAAGCCGAATTGATTGCGCTGGTATTGCGGCGCGGGTTCGTTGCGCGGCGCAAAGAAGTTGCGCGCGTCGGTGACTTTGTTGCGCAGAAATTCATAGGCGGTGCCGTGCAAACCGTTCGTGCCGGATTTAAGTACGACATTGACCTGCGCGCCCGCGCTGCGGCCAAACGAAGCGTCATAGGTGCTGGCGAGGACTTCAAACTCGCGCACGGCATCCACCGGCGGTTTGACGCCGAAGCCGTTGAGCTTGGGGTCTACGTTATAGACGCCATCAAGCAGAAAGTTGTTGGCGTCTTCACGCGTGCCGTTGATGTTGAAGGCGAAATCACCGCGCACCGAACCGGCAGAACCTTGGGCGGCGGGCGACGCGCCGGGGACGAGCAACGAGAACTCAAGGAAGTTGCGGCCATCCAGGGGCAAGCCCGTGATTTGAGGATTCTCCACAACAGTGCTGCGCGCGCTCGAACCTTGTTTCAGCAAGCCATACTCGGTGATTTGGACCGGCAGGTCGGTGGCAGCCGCGACATCCAATGACGCATCATGGCGGATTTCCTGGCCGACCGAAACGACGATGTCGACGACGTGGCGGCGAAAGCCTTTGCCTTCAATCGAAAGTTGATAAGCGCCAGGCCGCAACAACGTCAGGGCAAAATCGCCGCTTTGATTTGAGGTGACGGTGCGGGTTTCGTTGGTTTCCTGATGCGTGGCTTTGACCTGAACGGCAGGGATGACAGCGCCCTGGCTGTCAGTCACACGTCCGCGAATGGCGCCACGATAGTTTTGTGCCGAGGCCGGAAGGGCGAGCAGCAGCAGTGAGAATATGAGTCGCAGGAAAGAACCGATCTTCACGTAAAAGCCTTTCTGGATAGTCCGCCGCCGTGGACGTGTTGGGCACGTGTGCAAGGTGGCATTGGTTGAATTTCTGTAGTGCAGGAGATGACTCTGTATCAGCAATCGCGCCGCATCATACAAGCCGGATTGCCCTTGTCACAAACCGGATTTTGTTTTGTGCATGCGGTTGGTCAGCCTATAAGAACGTCACGCCGCGCGGTTGGGTTTCGGCCAACCTTGGGAAAAGCTGTCAAAATGCCAGAAACAAGGCGGCTGGGCGAACGTCGCGCAACCCGCCGAAGTTGCGCGACGTTCGCCGCTGGCTCCCAGGTGTCCCAAATGGCTCGTTAGTGCCTTGCAGGACGCACAAAAAGACGCTAAGGTCTGCCCCGTTTCAACGGGCGAAACATCTCATCAATTCAAATACTTTTCTGGTCAACTTACATTTGGCAACCGGCTTTCGGTTCTCTACTTCTGGGGGGGAGTTTATGAACGAGCAGGCTGTGGCGCCTTCGCCAGCACTGTTTTTTGAGGCGGTCAACGCCTATCAACGCACGGCCGCCATCAAGGCCGCCGTCGAATTGGAAGTCTTCACGGCCATCGCCGAAGGGAACTCTACCTATTACGCCGTCGCCGCGCGTTGTCGCACTTCGGAACGCGGCATGCGCATCCTGCTGGATTATCTGGTCATCATCGGCTTTTTGACCAAGTCCGGGGATCAATATGCTTTGACGCCGGATTCAGCGCTGTTTCTGGACAAGCACAAACCGACGTATGTGGGTGGCGCGATTGAATTCCTGCTGATGCCGGAAATGATCGAGGCGCAC
Organism: Acidobacteriota bacterium; assembly: GCA_016196035.1. NCBI lineage: Bacteria > Pseudomonadati > Acidobacteriota > Acidobacteriota bacterium. The sequence goes on from JACPYM010000020.1 coordinate 61,379, forward strand.
AGCAACCTGAGCGAAGCCGTGCGCAAGGGCGGCACGGTGCTGGGCGAGCAAGGCACCGTTTCGACGGAAAATCCGGTCTGGGTGAATTTCGCGCGCGCGATGATGCCGCTGATGATGCTGCCCGCACAGGGCATCGCCAAGATCGTCGAAGTCGAGCAAACGCGCCCGGTCAAGGTGCTGGACATCGCCGCCGGGCACGGCATCTTCGGCATCGCCTTTGCCCAAGCGAATCCGAATGTCGAGGTGACGGCGCTCGATTGGCCGAAGGTGTTGGAGGTCGCGCAAGAGAATGCGCAGAAATTCGGCGTCAAAGATCGCTTTGCCACGTTGGCGGGCAGCGCGTTTGAATTGGATTGGGGCAGTGGTTACGACGTAGTGCTGGTCACGAACTTCCTGCACCATTTCGATGTGCCAACCTGCGAAGCGTTGTTGCGCAAGGTGCACGCCTCGCTCAATCCCGGCGGACGCGCCGTGACGCTTGAATTCGTGCCGAACGAAGATCGCGTCACCCCGCCGCAATCCGCCGCTTTCGCGTTGACGATGCTCGGCTCGACCCCGGCAGGCGATGCTTATACGGCGGTCGAATACAACCTGATGTTTCGCAATGCGGGGTTTGCCTACACCGATTTATTTCCGGTGCCGCAAACCGTCGAGCATGTGCTGGTATCTGTGAAAGGATGAGGGATGAAGGCGGAAGGATGAAACAGAAGTTCCGGTTCATCCTTCCGCCTTCATCCTTCATCCTTCATCCTTCATCCTTCCGCCTTCATCCTTTCATTCATTTCCCCGTCGTTTCGCGCGTCCGCGTTCCTCGCCTGCCCGCGCCAGCTTCTTCATCTTCTGCTTTTGCTCGTTCAACTGTGCGTAAGACTGTTGCCGTTTGGTCAGGTGCGCGAGTTCCTGTAGCATCTTCTGGTAATTTTCCAGACGTGAACGCGTGAGCGTGCCGTCGGCGATGGCGGCGCGGATGGCGCAGCCCGGTTCGCGCCCGTGTCCGCAGTTGCTGAAGCGGCATTGCAAGGCGAGTGCTTCGACATCGGTGAAGACTTGTTCGATGCCTTCATCGCCTTCCCACAACTGCAACTCGCGCATGCCGGGCGTGTCGAGTACGAGGCCGCCTTGCGGCAGCAAGATCAATTCGCGGTGCCGTGTCGTGTGCTGGCCGCGTTCGTCGCTCTCGCGTACCTCGCTGATCTTTTGCCGATCAATGCCAAGCAGGCGGTTAATCAGTGTGGACTTGCCGACGCCAGAGGTGCCGACGATGGCGATGGTCTGACCCGGCGCAAAATAAGCTTGCACCTCGGCGACGCCTTGACCGTGTTTGGCGCTGATGGCGTGGACGGGCGCGCCGTTGCTGACGGCTTCCATTGCGGCGACTTTGCTGGCGACGTCTGCGCAAAGGTCGGCTTTGCTGAGCAGCACGACAGGTTTGACGCCGCTGTTGACCGCGACTGTCAGGTAACGCTCCATGCGGCGCGGATTGAAATCCTGATTGAGCGACGTCACAAGCAGGATGGTGTCAATGTTCGCGCCGACGACCTGCTCTTCGGTTTTGGCGCCGGCGGTCTTGCGCGTGAATTTGCTGCGGCGCGGCAGGATGGCGTGGATGCGCGCGCGCGGCTGATCGGGCCGTTTCTTCAACGCGACCCAATCGCCCACGGCGGGCAGGTCGGCACGACTCTGCGCCTCGTGCCGCAACTTGCCGGTCGTCTCGGCCAGAATTTCGCCTTCGTTGGTGAAGACGCGATAGAACTGGTTGTATTCCAAAACCACGCGCCCCGGGTGGCAGCCTTCTTCGGCGAAGGGTTGAAAGTGCGCGGCGAATTCTGCGTTCCAGCCGTAGCTGGTCAAATGCTCGAAACTCATTGCTGGTTATCTCCTAAAGTTGGTTGGCCTGGTTGATTTGCTTGGGTGGCGTTGGCGAGCGCGAGTTGGTTGCCGCACGCAAAGACACTTCCGGTGTCACGCGAAAGGCAAACGTAGTAGGGCGTGCGCGGGAACAAACAACTCACTGATTAGGAGACAGTCATAGGCGTTTTGTAAACGAATCAAAATGATGGCGCATTGTACGCAGCCGCGCGCGCCTTTTTCAAATGCAGCCGGAAGCAAGAGGGCCAAGGTCAAAGCGAGCGGTGGGCGACCTATGGAATGCGGGGACTCGTCAGCGCTTTTCGTTCTTGCCTAGATCGGATTTCATTTGCGTATATGGCAGGGCGTGCAATGTTGGTACGGTACCGCGCGCGTCAGCAAGCGGAGACGCCGCTGCTAAACCAGTTCGCCTTGCTTAACGCGCCGCTTGCTGACGCGCGCGGTACCGTATCGCTGCGCGGCTTTTACCTTACACCGAAGTGAAAAACCGATCTAAACGTTCGCGGTTCCGCTGAAATCTCAAGGGCGAACGCAAAGCGGTGACGAGTCCCACTCCATAGTGCGCAGGTTACTTCATCAACAAAGGCTGCATCTTGGGCGAATCCATATTTTCTTTGGTCAGCAACTCGACGCCGGTGTCAATGCGCCGTTCGGGTGTTTTCCCGGCCAGTTTATCCACGATGGTCTTGACGCCTTCGTAACCCATCTTGAACGGGTTTTGCAGCACCAGCGAATCAATCGCGCCGTCCTTTACGTCCTGGCCCAGCTTGCTGGTGTAATCGAAGCCGACCAGCCGCACCTTGCCGACCAGGTTGCGCTGCTTGATGGCCTGTACCGCGCCCACGGTCGAAGATTCATTTGACGCAAACAAGCCCGTCAAATCGGCATTACTGGTCAACACATCTTCGCAGGCGGCCAGGGATTTGGCGGCGCTGGCTTCGCCATAAAAGATCGGTTCGATGACTTTGATGTTGGGGAAATCTTTCTTGATGGTGGCGATGAAACCCTCTTCGCGTTCGTCGGTCGAAACCGAGCCTTTCTTGACGCCGAGCACGGCGACCTTGCCTTTGCCGCCGAGGATTTCGCCCATGCGTTTGGCCGCCTGCGCGCCGCCCGCGCGATTGTCGGTTGAAACGTAAGACAGATAGTTTTGCGTCGAGATGCCCGAATCAAAAATCGTCACGGGAATGCCGGCCTGTTGCGCCGCCGCGACCTTGGGCACCAGCGCGTCACCGTGCGAAGGCGCGAGCACGATGCCATCCACACGTTGCGTGATCATGTCTTCGACGATGCTGACCTGTCCGGCGTAATCGGTTTCTGAGGCCGCGCCTTTCCAGATGATTTTGACATTGAGGTCTTTGCCCGCCGCTTCGGCGCCCGCTTTGACAGTTTGCCAGAAGGCGTGCGAGACGCCTTTGGGAATGACGGCGATGGTCGGTTGTTTCTTGCTACCTGACTCGCTGCCTTTGTTACAAGCGGCCAGCAGCGCGAGGGCGAGTGAAAGGGAAATGCAGCAGAAGAGTTTTGCTTTGGTCATCAGTTGTCCTCAGAGGTGGTTTTGAGAAAGCATTGCCACAGAGTCACAGAGAAAAGACTTGAAAGACCGGGAAACTATCTCTACCGCTCTGTGACTCTGTGGCAATGCTTCCGGCATTTGCGTCAGTCCAATCTTTTCTTTAATCAAAAACTGCCACGCCCTTGATGAAATCCGCGCTGAAACGCTCTGTGGCAAAACCGCGCGGCACTTCTTCCAGCGTGTGATAGCGATGCGTGATGAACTTGGAAACATCTATGCGTCCGGTGCTCAACAGGTTCAACGCCTGACGATAGGTGCTAGGCCGGCCATCCGCTTCAAACCCGCCCGAAGCGCCGACGGGCGAAACGAACGTGGGTTCGAGGAACTGCACATTGTTGAGCACGCCCAGGTCTACGCCGTGGTGGCCGTGGCCGTACAGCAACACGGTCGCCTGTTTGCGCAACAGCCCCGGCATCTGTTTGAAGAGTTGCGCAATGCCTGCCGATTCGATCAGGTAATGAATGCGTTCGCCCTGCGTTAGGTCTTGCACGGCGGCAACCAGATCCGTATGCAGTGGATCAAGCGCCGCGCTTGCGCCGTAGCCCAACACCAACGCACGCCGCTGCGCGCTGGGTTCAGTGACGATCAGCGTGCCGTCAAAGCCGACGACGTTGCGCAGGTATTGCGTGAACAACAACCCGGCTGGCCCCGCGCCGCAGATCAGTACATTGCGAATCGGACGCTCGCCGCCGAAGGTGTAACGGGCTGTCACGGCGCGCATCATCGTCGTCGAGTGGATGATGCAACCCAGCGGCTCGACCAGTGCACATTGTTCCAGCGACAAGTCGCTTTCGACCTTAACGACATTGACGGCGGGCACGGCGATATATTCAGCCAGCGCGCCTTGCAAGCCGGTGATGCCGTGCTCGGCGTAATTGGCGCACTGATGCGAATTGCCCGTCGCGCAGTATTCGCAAAGCGTCTGCGCATAACTGTGGCAGTTCAAGCCCTGATCCACCGCCACGCGGTCGCCTACGTTCAAGTCACCCACTGCCGCGCCAAGTTCAACCACCGTACCGCCGAACTCGTGCCCCAGAATCAGCGGATGGTCAGCGAGCGGAATCGGGCGGCCTTGCGCGTCGGTGTTGTAGTTCGCCTGACCCAAAAAGATGTGGAAGTCGGTGCCGCAGAGGCCCACGCCGCCGACTTTGATCAGCACGTCGCGCGGACGTAACGCAGGCACGGGGATACTGCGCGTTTCCATCGTTTCGGGCGCGGTGAGCGCCAGAGCTTTCATTGAAGAGAGAGTGGAGCGTTCGTTCATCGCCATTTCAAATTTCAAATTGGAGATTGGGACAGTACCGCGCGCGTTAGCAAGCGGTGATCTAACGGCTCAGCCGCTAACTGTAGCACGCGGTACCGTCCCGAAGCTGGCGGCCCGCTTCAGGAATCCAAATCCTTCGTGTCCAAACGGTCTTCGCGTTGCAGCAATTGGAACCGTTCGATGGTTTCGCGCACGCCCGCGGCCAGCGAAGTCGCGGGCGGCAATTGCAGCGCCGCCCGAATCGCCGTGTCATCCAGTTTGGAAGGCATCGGAATCGGATTGGGTGCGCACGTCAATGTGCCTTTGGCCGCCGGAATAAGTTTTTCGATTTCGGTGATGACATCGGCGACGGCTTCGGTTTCGCCGGCGATGTTGAAGACGTGCGCGCCTGCGAGTTCGGTCGTCGCCGCGCGGATGAAGCCCTCGGCGCAATCGCCCGCGTATAGAAAATCCGTCTTGCCGCCAAAGCCGATATGATAAGGACGCCCGACGACGGCAGCTTTCATCGCTTTGGTCGGGCCGGAGGTGATGCCGAAATCGCGGCCTGCGCCGTAAACCGTCAGGGGCCGCAAGCCTACGCTATGCAAGCCGTGATCGAGGAAATAGACGCGCGCGTTGTCTTCGTTGCAGCGTTTGAACGCGCCGTAATGCGTCGCCATCTTGCCGGCTTCGTCTTCTTTGGCGGCGTGGCCTTCCTCGGCTTCGCCAAAGACGGCGGCGGAACTGGCGTAGGCGATGCGTTTGACCTGGCCGCTGGATTGGCGCGCGGCCTCAAAAATGTTGAGCGTGCCGACCACATTAACCATTGCGCCTAAACGCGGGTTGGCGCGGCAGACGGGCACTTGCACGCCCGCCAGGTGGATGATGTTGGTGATACCGTGATTATGGACGAGGCCGATGACGGTGGCTTCGTCGGTAATGTCGCCCGCGACGAACTGGGCGCGCGCGATTTCGTCGTCGTCCATAATCAGGCGCAAGCGTTGCGGATCGGCGCTCTGATCGAAAATTACGACCTTTACGTTTTGGGCTAACAGTTTTTTGACGACCCAGGCGCCGATGAAGCCGTGCGCACCCGTCACCAGAAACGTTGGAGTTGACATGCGTTGATTGCCTTTATGAATGATGTTTGTAGGAGCTTTTGTAAAGCCCGCGCATCATAGCACGCGAGGCGGGATTGCGGAACGCGCGGGATAAAAGTCTGGGGCAGTTTCAGTAGTTCCAAAGATTGGAGTGCAACGTAGACTTGTGGGACTCAAACAGATTCCTGATTCCTGGCTCCTGATTCCTGACCAGCTAAAAATGATGGCTGTTTTTCTGTTGATCAGGAATCAGGAATCAGGAGCCAGGAATCAGCCCCCAAGTCTGGCACTTCGCCACAAGCTGAAATTTGGAACTACTGAGATTTCCCTCGCCTTCTCCAGACTTCCTCCCGCTTGACGCTGATGCGCGGCATCGGTGAGTATGCCGGGCGTTTCCCGCTGCAACGTTCAACCATTCATGCGTAGGATCATAAGACTGTGCCGCTGCTGGCGCGAGCCTGCTGGCTGCGAGCAGTGCGAAAGAAAAGGACATCATAATGTTGCAACACCTGACCAAAGTGCTGCTGCTCGGCGCGGTTTTGTTGACCGCGTGTGAAAGCCAACCGAAACCCGCGCCGACGCCTGACCCGATTATGCAACCAGCGGCGCTGCCGGATGTGGCGCCCTGGCTCAAAAAACTGGCGACGCAAGACGGCGTCAAAGACGCGAGCGCCGAGATGCGCATGGAACTCGAAGAAGCTAACGGCAAACGCGCGCAATTGGAGTTTCAGTTGCAGCGCAAATATGGCGCCGACCACACCGCCACCTTTTTGAAAGTCAGCGCGCCGCGCGAAGATTCCGACAAAGCCCTGCTGGCTATCGAAAAACCTGAAGCAGCGACCGAAGCGACTTCCTATCTAGCCGGCTTGAAAAAGCTGGCGAAGCTGGGGTCGAGCAATACGCTCAGCTTCCACGATGCCAAAGTCACCGTGCAGGAGTTGCTGGGGATGGAACTGGGGCAATACAGCTTCAACGCGGGCGAACGCGTCACTGAGGCGGGCGTTGATTTGATCAAGGTGGAGGGGAAAGCGCCGGCCGAACGCAATCTGGCCTATCCGCGCGTGTTGGTCTATTTCAACGCGGCCAAGCAGCAACCCGCGCGTTTTGAAATTTTCGATGAGCGCAATGAGTTGGTAAAAACGATGCGCGTCGAAGAGGTCAAGCCCATTCAAGGCCACCAGACCCTGACCAAACTGGCGGTGGAAGAACATCAGACCAAACGCCAAGTGCGGCTGGAAACGCGCGCCATCAAATACGATCAAAACCTCAGCGACAAAATTTTTACCGAAGAAAATCTGAAAAGCGTGGTCACCAGCGCCAGCCAGCAATTGACGCAATAAGGGGGCGTGCCGGAGAGCGGAATGCAGCCAAAGAGTGAAATGCATAAAGATTCAAGCTTCGTGCGGTTCGTGATCGCCCATCCGCGCTTGCTGGTGCTGTTAGTCGTGCTGGTGACCGTCGCCCTGGGCGTTGGTTTGCGGCGCGGTTTGGTGTTGGATGTCTCGCCGCAAAGTTTCATCGAACACGCCAGCCAGGCGCGCCTTGATTTTGAACGCACGCGCCGCCAATTTGGCGACGACCGCGTGATGATCATCGCGGTCGTGTGCGACGATGTCTTCACACCCGCCAATTTCGCCAAGCTGCGCTCTTTGCACGAAAAGATCAGCGCGCTCTCAGGCGTGGCCGAAGTCCTCAGCCTGAGCAACGCCCCTTTCGCGCACAGCCTGGCCGAAGGGGCGGCGCTGGAGAAACTGGTTCCCGCCGGCCCGCTCGATGCGGCGCGCTTGCGTGAGGCGCGCGAACTCGCCACGCGCGACCGGCTCTTTGCTGGCAACCTGGTATCGCCCGATGCCAAAACGGCGGCGCTCAATGTGTTGTTCAAACCGACCCTGGCTTCCGAAGAGCAATATCAGTTCACCGAAATCATTTACGACCTGACGCAGCAGGCGGGATTTGCCGCCAATTACTTCGCGGGCGATCCCTATTCGCAATGGCGCAGCATCTCGACGATCAAGCGTGATTTGAAGCTGTTTTTGCCGCTGACGCTGATTCTGATTGCGCTCTTGTTGTGGCTGAGCTTTCGCTCGCTCGCGGCGGTGTTGCTGCCGTTGCTGACGATTGGCATCGGGCTGATCTGGCTGCTGGGATTGATGGCCTGGCTCAAGGCGCACTTCACGATTTTGGCCTTGATGTTGCCGACCTTGATGCTAGCGATTGGTTGTTCTTACCTGATTCACGTGCTCAATCAGATCGGCATCGAGGCAGCGCTGACACCTGATCATCCACCCGAACAATGGATCGCCCAGGCCTTACGCTTTATCACCTTGCCCGTCGTCGTTTCGGCGCTCACGATCCTGGCCGGATTTCTCTCGCTGGCGTTTACCAAAATTCCCGCCATTCGCACGACGGCGGTTTATGCCGCCATCGGCGCGTTGATCACGATGCTGCTGTCCTTGACCTTTGTCCCGGCGGTGCTGCTCTTGTTGAAGCAGCAAGCCAAACCCCTGCGCATCGGCTTGGCGGGCGGCCTGGTGCGCCGCTTGGAGGCGACGGGCAAGTGGGCCACCGATCACCAAAATTTTTTGTATGTATTGACCGCCCTGATTGCGGTAGTCAGCGCCATCGGTGTCGGGCGCATTCAGGTTGAAATTGATTACTTCCACTTCTTCAAAGCCAATTCCGAAACCACGCTCAGTTTGGAAGAAGTCAATCGCCGCTTGGCGGGCGTGGTCACGATTGATCTGGTGATCGAGGGCCAGCAGCCCGGCGCTATTGAAGACGCGCGCGTGCTGCAACGCATTGCGGAGTTACAAGCCTTTGCCGAACGCCAGACCTGGCACGGGCAGGGCATTGATCATTCGCTTTCCATCGTGGATTTCATCAAACATTCGAACCGCGCCTTCAATCACAATGACGAACGGTTTTACAGCCTCCCGACTGACAATCGCGTGATTGAGGAATTGCTTTCCGAGCGTGATCAATTGAAAAGCTTTCTCACCCGCGATGGCCGCAGCGCGCGGATTTTGATCCGCAGCAATCTGTCCCGTTCCAGCCTGATGGCCCAGGTCTTACCCGAATTGGAAAAGAAAGGCCGCGAATTACTGCCGGAGTTTCGCGTCTATGCTACGGGCACTTTTGTGTTGCTCAACCGCACCTCCGATCAGATTGCTGGTGAACAGGTGCTGAGTATCTCGCTGGCCCTGGTGACGATTTACCTGATGCTGTCGGCGCTCTTTCGTTCCTTGCGCGTGGGTTTCACCGCCCTGGTGCCCAATCTGATTCCGGTGCTGTTCTTTTTTGGCTTTATGGGTTGGCGGGGCATTCCGTTAAATCTGACGACCAGTCTCGTCGCCAGCGTCGTGCTGGGGTTGGCGGTGGATAACGCCGTGCAATTCATCGTGCGCTTCCGCCGTGTGCAGCGCGAAGATTCGGACTTGCAACAGGCGATCATCGAAAGCATGCGCTTGTCGGGCCGACCCATCATTTATGCCAACATCGCCTTGGCCGTGACCTTTGCCATCTTTGCGCTTTCGGATTTCGAGCCGGTCGCTTCCTTCGGCCTGCTCTCGGCGATTACGATCCTCGGCTGCCTGATCGAAGACTTAGTGCTGTTGCCCTCGCGCCTGACCTCACCGATCTTTCGCGCCAAGTAAGCCACGCTGTTTCCGCCGCAGATAAACGCAGAAAAACGCGGATCACCATTGGCTTGATCCGCGTCTTTCTGCGGCTAAAATCTCGCGCTACTGCGCAAACCGCGCCAGCACATTGCGCGTGATTTGTTGTGCGGCCTCATTCACGCGATAGGGATGTGACCACCACGCAAAATAATCGTCCAGCCCCCACGACCATTGCATGCTGCCGGTGGCGAAAACATTCGCGCCGCTGCTGTGCTGATAAAGCGCCATATCCGAAGCGCCGGGGCCGTTCTCGTCCACCAACGGCGAATGCGCCAATTGAATCACATTGGCCGGGCTGACGCCGGGGATGTTGTAAATGCGATCCGCTTCGTAGCCGCATAAACCAGGCAGCGTGTCGCCGTTGCGCAGCCCCGTATTGGCAAAGACCCAATGGTTGGCATTGCTGATGACGATGTCGGCGTCCACTGGATAGTAAGCGTATTGCAAACCCAACAGCGCCTCTTCGGCGCGATTGACGATAGGGTCGCGCCAGGTGGTCGTGGTGTATTTGCGCTTCGTGGCGTCGTTGTAAAAGGGGTCTTGCGCATACGCGCCCTTGTAACAAACCTGCGTGCGATTGGCCGCGCCGTTGTAGCCGTTCTCCAAGCGGATTTGCCAATACGCCGCGTTTGACGTGAAAAAGCCCAGGTGCTTGCCGCCATTGCGTCCCGCTTCCAGGCGGTCGCGCATTTGCCACGACCAGTATTCATCGTGGCCGACCGAGAGAAAGGCTTTGCAATTGCTGAGTTGGTTCGCGCGCGCGTGCGTGTCAATGTTGGTGCAATAGGCCACGTCGAAACCTTCGCGTTCGAGAAAGCGCAGCATGTTCAATTCCCAGCCCGACCAGTCGTTGATCAGATCGCCCGTGCCCCAGCCGTCACTGTAGGGCCGGTTGAACGAAACCTTGTAAGCGCGCTGGTCAAAAGTGCTGTTGAAATCATAGAGCGATTTGCCGCCCCAGCCGTTGTAGGCCTGCATCGTCGTGACGCTGGATTGGAACAAATACGGCGCGACCCGCGCGTCATCGCGTACGACAAACGGGATGTAGCGTTGCGGGCCGGTGTTGGCCGTTAGTTTGGCGACATAAATCCCGCTGGCCCAGTTGGTGGCGTCGCTGGTGTTGGGGATGGTCAGCGTATACGGACTCGTCCAGCGGCATTCGACCAAGCCCGTGCCGGCGGTGGGTGTGGGGATGTTCTGCCGCACGCCGTTGCGCGTCACGGCGTTGGTCATGCGCCGTCCGCCCGCGCCGTTGTACCAACCCAGACGGAAGATTTCGATGGTGTACTTGCTGGCCGTGGTGTTGACGTAAAAGCTAATGCTGCCGCCGCGTGGGACGCTGTCCTTGCTGGCGTAGCCTTCGATGACATTGTGCCCGGACCAATCATCCAGCTCCCACTCGGTGGTGCCGGGTTTGTTGTTTTCCAGCGTGATGGGATTGTCGGCAACCGCGCTGGCCGCGTGGCCGCGTTGACTGGCGAGTGACAGCCCGACCAACGAAGCGGCGGAGCTTTTGAGGAATTCTTTGCGGGTAATTTTTTTGGTCATGACACTTCCTTGGTTTAGATGTGGTTGGGAGCAAAGCTCTGTTGGCGGCGGGCCACGCGCACGCGCTTGCGTAACGTGGCGGCCAGGGGCGCTGGGAGCGCCTGCTTGGCAAAGTCGCGGCAGCGTTGCCAAAGTTGTTCCTGGGCGAGCAAAAAGGTGGCGGCGGCGCTGCGGCGTGTGAGCGTTACGTGTACCGTCGCGCGGCTGGTGTTGGCCCAGTCGAATTTATAGCTCTCGTCGCCGCGTAAAAAGTCGTAGCGTTGCAGGCCGCGGGCACAGGCGGCTTCGATGGAAAGACCGAGCAGCACTAGCCCCGGGCTGGCGTGTTGCCAAGCCTGGTCGTAACCCGAGTTGTAGTAACAAAACTGCTTGCCATCATCCAGCCCGTAAATCGAAGCCACGCACTGGCCCGCGAGCCACAATTCTTCAAAGCGCAGCAGCCTAGTTTGAGCCAGCCGTTGCGCCAGGTCTTGATGGAAAGCGCGCAAGGCGTCGTGACCGCTGAAATCGGAACCGCCCTGCGCGGCCCAACGCGCTTCGTGCAAGACAAGGAAGCGTTCCAACGCGGCGTCAACCTCGTCTGGCCGCGTGAGCGCGCGATAAGCAAAGCCCTCGTATTTGCGCGCCTGTTTCAGCCGCCGTTTGAAATTGTCGCCACGCTTGCACTGTTTCAGCAGCGCCGGCCAATCGCCCTTCAATTCGATTTGCGGGCAGTCGTAACGCGGCTCAATGCGTTGGCGAATGTTGCCCGCTTGGGCGAAACAGTTTGTCAGGCTCACTAGCGTTGGCGAATCCGCCGCCAGCCCGTCCAGTTCCAGCAGATCGAATTGCCCGGCTTGTGAGAGATGCGCCAGGAAGGCGTCAGTTACTGCCGCCGCGTGTTCAGGCCGCACCAGCACGTCCAGGTAATCGGCTCCGCCAAACCCCGCGCCCAGCAGCGACAATTTGCGGAGTTGGTTCGACACGCCCAGCAGCGGCAGTGTTTCAACGCCCAGTGCCAGCAAGCCCACCAGTTTCCCCGCAGCACGTGCGCACAGCAGGTAAGGCGTGCGCGTATGGTTCAATGAATGCTGCCAAGCTGAGAGCCATTCCCACGAGAGAAAGGGCGTCATGTTTGCTGCCTGATAGAGTTCCTGCCATTCCGGGCGGAGCGTTGCAAAGGCGCTGGCATCTTCAAAGACTTCGATGGATAAGTTGTTCATGCGATTTCCTGTTTGAGCCGCTCTTTGAAAATCTCGCTAACTGGTTTGCAGCGCGTCACGCATCACCCACCACAAAACGCGCGGGTTCCGGCGCACTTGCGACAAGCGATAGGGCAGCCAGGCTTCGCCGTAAGGCACATACAAACGCACGGGCACGTTCAACGCGCGTGCCACTTTCAGCAGCGCCTTGCGGGGCAAGCCGTAAAGCAATTCGATTTCGCAGGGCGTGCCTGAGGCGCGCAACAATTGCACCGCTTCGCAGGCCAGAAACGGATCGTGCGTCGCAACGGCGACGTGTTGGGCACGCCCGGCCAGCCGTTCGATCACGGCCATGAAACCCGCGCGCGGATCGAGTTCAGGCTGTTGCGGGTCGGCCCATTGGCCTTTGACTACGCGCACGCGCAAGCCCAACTGGATGGCCTGCTCGGCATCCGTCAGGCTGCGTTGCCAGCGGCCCGGCAGGGTGCAACCGACTTTGGGCGTTTGTTGGCGCGCCGCCGCAATCAACTCAAAAGTACGGTCGGCAACTTCCGGCCCCAACGCATCGAAGTGCAAACCTAGATTGAGGCGGCGGCCTTGTTCGGCCAATTCGATGACCAGTTCGTTTGAGAGACCCAGCGCGGGCGCTTTGATCGAGAGGTAACTGTTCAAGCGCTCGTCCGCCAAGACGGATAGCGCGCTCAGATAGGTGTCGGCGACAAAGCGGGGCGCGTCGTGGTCGCTGTTCCAATAGGCGATGGTGTTGCTGACGCCTTCGCGGGCGAATTGATGACAGACCCGCACGGCGCTGGCTAATTCGTCTCCGGCCACGTAAGCGCGGCTGGCGCGTTTGTTGAAGGCTTGCCAGCACGAATGCAGTTTGCTTGCGAGTGCAGTTGTCATGCCGCACCTCCGGGTTTCTGTTGTGACCGCTCCTGCCACTTTTCTTTCAGTCGTTTGAGCAGGACGCGCGCGCCATCGCTGGCCAGTTTGGCTGCGCCTGAGAGGTTGAAGGGATACGCGCGCAAGGCGACGCAGGGGCGTTCCAGCTTTGTCCATTGACTCGTCCAGGGTTCGGCGGAGCCGAGCAGTTCATAAGATTGCAGGCCGCGCGTGGCGGCATAGCGCACGCTGTAAAGCATCAGCAAAGTGCCGGGCGAACAGCGCGCGTATTTTTCGTCGTAGCCAATCTTGAGCAGCCAGAAACGCTGGTTGTATTCCAAAGCGAATTGCATCGCCACGGCGCGCCCATCAAGGCGCATAAAGCAGAGGCGCAGATGTCCTTGCTCGGCTGCCGCGATGGCGTAGCGGCGGTAAAACGCGCCGCGTGTGGTGTCGCGCGAAAGCGCCGTGCCCGTGGCGCCTTTCCATCCCGCGCATTCGACGGTGTATGCCTCTTCCAACAGCGGTTCCAATTCGTCCGGCGTGGGCGCGCGCATCTCGTAACTGACCGCGCCAAACTGCTCGGCGTGCCGTTGCGCGCGCCGGAAATCAGAACGGCGGCCTGCATTGAACTTCAGTTCGGGTTCGCACCAACTCGCGTCCAGCGGCAGCGACGGTGTTGGCGCTACCTCAGCGAGATGTAACCAGGCACGTCCGGCAAAGGCTTTTTGCAAGGCGGGAATGGTGGGCGAATCGGCGGGGAGACGGCCTAACCGCAGCGGCGTGCCCAGCGTCGCGAGTTGCGCGGCCAGTGTTTCCAGCGCTGGTGCATTCGCGTAAAGCAAATCAGTCGGTTCATAAAGCTCAGCGACGCCGAGCATTTCCAAATGCTTCAACCAGCCGCCATGTTCGACCAGCGGCGCAATGGCTGACGGCGCCGCTTTGTCGCCCGTTGCGATTACGCGCAGTTTGTCGGCCGTATTAAAAGCCGCCGCGCACGCGCGCGCCCAGGCGTGGCTTTGCATCGGGCTGGCCGCGTGCCCGGCTTGTGCGGAAAGGGCCTCCCACGCCGGAGCCATTTGCGTGAGGGCTGCCACAGTTTCGCTTTCCCCGGTGGATGCTCGCACAGTTGCCTGGTCGTCGAGATGATGTTGCAGCAGCAGGGTGTTTTGTTCAGCGAGTTGCACGTGATTGTCCTCGTGTTTGAATGAGTGTCCGCAAGACGGAATCGCTAGATTGTTTTTCACTTCAGTGTGCGGGAAACCCCGCAGTGCGGTACCGCGCGCATGAGCAAGCGGGTGTCAAGCTTGTGCCATTGGCCGAACCGCCAAACCTCCGCTTGCTCACGCGCGCGGTACTGCACCGGCGCCAACTGCTTCCATAAACGCAATTGCAAACTGATCTAATTGGGCAGCACGACCGGGCGCGAATACGCGATTTGCAATTCGGGTTGCGCTGCATTTTGAACGGGCGGCGCTGCGAGCGTTTCAGTGTTGCTCGCGCGGTCAAGGCCCGGTTCGATGACATCGCGTGGATAAGCAGCAGGCGCGGCGAGTTGATGGACGAACAGTCCCGACAACAGTCCGAGGCCGATCAACACGTGTATGCCTACATATTCGACCGGCCCGGCGAGGCTGCGCTTTTTCAACGTCACGGCCAGCATCCAGAGGGCCAAGAGCGCGAGAAAAGGCCAGGCGTAAGTTGTCTGGCCCAACGCCAACAGCGCGAGGCCGGGACTGAGCAACAATGTCAGCAAGCCAAAGAGCACTGTCGCGCGTTGTTGTTCGCGGCAGAATTGCCAGCCACAGCCGTATTGGCAGGCGTAACGCCACGTCAGGCCCACGCCGCTGACACGCCCCAAACGCAGGTTGCGCCACATGCCGCGCAATTGAGAGTGACCGCGCCGATGGCTGCCCATCGGGAAAGGCAGGTGCAGCAACTGCCAATTCGCTCCGCGCAAGCGCAACGCCAGTTCGGCTTCCTCTTCAGAGCGCAAGTGCGGATTGAATGGGCCGACCTCTTCCAATGCCGTGCGCCGATAGGCGGCAATGCCGCGCAGGGTGGTGAGCGGTTTGACGACGGCGGCGCGTTCCCCGACGAAGGGGATTTCGCGGCCTTGTGCGTCGAGGTCGTTCAGGTATCCCGCCACGCCCGCGACAGACGGTTCCGCAAAAAAGGCCAGCGCGCGGCTCAGCCATTGCCGTTCGATGATGCAATCGCCATCCACAAACATCAGCAATTCACCGCTGGTGTGATGAAAGCCGATGTACCGGCCCGCTGCCGGCGTGTGCTGCCATTCCGGGCGCAAGGCCAGCACGCGCACGCCGAGCGCTTGCGCAATCTCGACCGAGTGATCCGTGGAAGCGGAATCTACGTAAACGATTTCAGCATTGCCGATTTCCTCAGCGGCGACCAGGACGGAGCGCAAACAATCGCCCAGATGGGCCTCTTCGTTCTTTCCGATCACGACGATAGAAAACAATTTCACCTCAGAACCTCAACTGGTACGGCAGGCTGGTGAGCCTGCCGCGGCCTCAAACACAGACGTACAAGAGTCGTTGGCTGCTATTGGCCTTTATCCCTCAGCAGGCTCGCAGCCTGCTGTACAAATGGCTCAACGCAGCAGCCGTTGGCGCGCGACTTCGGCGAGCAGGTGCACGACGAAGGGGCTGTCTTCGACCAGATAGCGTTTGCCCAACCGGCGCGGCTCTTGCAGCATGCGATGGAACCATTCCAGGCCGTTGTTCTGCATCCATTGCGGTGCGCGCGGTTTGTCGCCCGCGATAATGTCGAGCGCCGAACCGCAGCCGATGCCGACGACCGCGCCGCATTCGCGCATGTTCTGTTTCAGCCAGCGCTCCTGTTTGGGCGCGCCCAAGGCCGCCAGCACGATCTTGGCGTTGACCGTTTTGATTTGCCGGTTCATTCCGGCCAGGGCCAGGTCATCCAATTCAAACGGCGTCGGGATGGCGTAGACGGCGGCGGACGGAAAACGTTCGCGCATCTGGCGGGCGGCGCGTTCGGCCACGCCCGGTTCCGCGCCCACCAGCGCGACGCTGCAACCCAAATCCGCTGAAAGCTCGGCGCATTTCCAAACCAGATCGGTGCCGTTGACGCGCCCGCGCAAGGGTGTGTCTAACAGCGATGCCGCCCACAGAATCGGCACGCCATCGGCGGTGATCAGATCGGATTGCCACAGCTCACGCGCAAACTCGGGATTGCGTTTGGCCTTCATCACAAAATCAATGTTGCCGGTGACGATGTGCAGCGGCTGATTTTCCAGCACCGCGCGCCGCATCAGCGCGACCGTCTCATCAAACGAGACGGCATCGAACGGGCAACCCAGTACGTCAATTCGTTTCAGTGTTTCCATTGTTATCCCTCGAAAGTTGGGGGGGATTACAAGGAAAGAGCAGGATTGTTCATTGTTCATTTGTCAGCGCGGTTGCTTAGATCAGGTTTCAATTGCGTGTACGGGAGCGCGCGTAGCACCGGGACGGTACCGCGCGCGTGAGCAAGCGGCGCGTCACGGCTAGCGCGATGGGGCAGCGGCGTAGCGCTCCGCTTGCTCACGCGCGCGGTACCATCCCACTTCGCGGCTTTGCCCGATACCGAAGTGAAACCGCTCTAAACAACGCGAAAACAATGAACAATGCTTGCACCGCAGCATTTGTCTGCGGTGCTTATTTCAAACCGCCAGCCGCAAACGCGCGACGGCTTCGGAATAGTGGCCCGTCAGGCCACGGGTGGATTCTTCGCACAGACACGTTCGCCCTAGCGCCAACAGATCGCCGCCGCGCCGGTTAATACGCTTTTCGGTGGTCACGGCGAGGTCAAAGCCGAGCCGTTGCACCGCCGCTTTGACCGCCGGGCTGTAGCTGCCGTTGGGATAGGCGAAATGCGTGATCGGCATGCCCAGTTGCGTTTCCAGACTGTGCCGCGCTTCGGCGATTTCGTAATCAACGGTTTCGGGCGTTTCGAGTGTCAGCACAGGGTGATTGACCGTGTGCGCGCCGAAGCTGAGGCCGCCCGCCGCGAGTGCGCGGATTTGTGTCCAGTCCAGCAAGCCGAAATCGCTTAGCTCCGCCGGTTCCGGTTCGCCCAAAAACAAGCGCAATTGATGCAGGATGGCTTGCCGCCGCGCCAGTGGCTGATAAATCAACCGTTCGCAAAGCTGTTGCGTGTCTACCTCGGCAGTGATCTCGACCACTTCGCGCAAATTGAAGCCGGCTTTGACCAGCGGCACGCGCAAGCTCAATCCCAGCAACTTGGCTTGCCGCGCGAACCTGTACAGCAGATCGTGATCCAGCAGTTGATTGGCGCCGATGTAACCGGGGTTGAGAAAGACCGTGGCGGTCAGCCCCAATTCGCGCAGCACCGGCCAAGCCTGGTCGTAAACGCTGCGGTAACCATCGTCGAAAGTGAGCACCACCGCCGGACGTGCGGTGTCGGCTTCGCCGCGCAAGACCGCGCCCGCTTCGGCTAGCGAAAGCACCTCGTAACGTTCGCGCACGAATTCCATCTGCCGCCGGAAGGTGTGCGTGGAAATCGCCATGCCGGGGATGGCCGCGCGTTCGGCGTGGGCGATGTCGGCGGCGATCTGGTGATAGCCCAGCAGCATTACTTGATTGGCGCGATGCCGGTCGCCTTCCAGCCAGCGCTGGCCCGACAGCAGCCCCGACAGCAGGGGCGCGGTCGAAGATTTGAGCGAACGGTTTTTGATTTGCCGCAATTTGGTCAGCATCGTTGATAAACCTCCTTCAATTTGAACTCTTTTCGATCATTGTGCCGAGCGACAACCCCGTCGCTTCGGCCTCTTGCCGCAATTCGTCGCCCAGCCGCGCCAAAACGTGTTTCAAGTCAAAGCGAGCTGCCGTCTGCAACGCGCGCGCGCCCATTGCCTGGCGCAACTCAGCCTCGCGCAGCAGTTGCGCCAGCCGCGCTGCCAATGTGCGAATGTCGCCCGGCTCGATCAGAAAACCTTCTTGGCCGTCGCGCATCAATTCCGGAATGCCGCCGACCGGCGTCGTCACGCAGGGCAGCCCCGCCGCCAGGGCTTCGATCACGGCGATGGGCATGCCTTCGGCGTAAGTGGGCAACACGAAGATGTCGGCGCGTTGGAAATAGCCGATGCGCTCAGTCAGCGCGACCGGCCCCAACTGATCTATTTGCGATGCCAGCCCGGTCGTCTGGCATAACGCGCCGATCTCGCCGCTGAGTTGTCCGAGCAAGTCCAGCCGGAAGCTCAAGCCGTATTCCGCCTTGACGATTTGCAAGGCGCGCAATAAATCCCCTTCGCCTTTCAGAAAGCCCATCTTGCCAATGAAAAGCAGACGCGGGGACGGTTGTCCGGCGAGCTGCCAGCTTGTCGAAGCGTCGTCATTGAGCCATTCGGTTTTGCCTGGAGACTTCGACAAGCTGGCAGCTTGCCGGACAACTAAATGCGTTTCCGGCGGTGCGAAGAGTTCCGTGCGCACGCCATTCGGAATGACGGTGATTTCCGCTACAGGCCAGAGTTCGCTGAGCCAACCGGCCATCTCTTGCGACACCGCGATGAATTTCCGGCTTAACCCCAAGCCGCGCAGAATGCATTGCTTGCCAAACCATGATTGCTGGTTGAAATAAGGCGCGAAGTTGCCCGCATGAAAATGCGCCAGCACGCGCCATCCGGCCAAGCGCGCCAGTGTGATGAACACCCCTTTGCGATACAAACTGGCATTGCCGCCGACATGCACGTAAACAACATCGGGACGCCAGCGCAGCAGGATGTAACCGAAACGCAGCAGCGCGCCGAGCATCAGCGTCAGCTTGGCGAATTTGCCGCCCTCGTCCATTTGCGAGACGACGTGTTTGAATTCGAATTCCCGCGTGAGACTCGAACCGAGAATGTCGCTGATGAGCGTGCTGATGCCGCCCAGCGTTTTGGTGGGATGCGCGCCCAGCATCAACACACGCGGTTTGGGTTGCACTGGTTGAGCAGCGGTCAGCGCGCCGCGATTCGGCTTCAATTGCGGCCAAATCCAGGCCAAGCCGAGTAGATAACTGATGCCGCCCAGTGCCAACGAAACACCGAAGCCCGCGTTGTAACTCAGCAAAATGACATCCAGCATCACAGCCAGCGGCCAGCGGCAAAGCCAAAACGCTTCCCAGACGCGCAACGAAAACAGCGGCACCGTGCCCCAGCGCACTTCGACCACGGCCATCGCCGTCAGCGACAGGAATTGTGCGCAAGCCGCGCCCGCCGCGCCAAAACGCGGAATCAACAGCAGGTTCGCCAGCAAATTGACGACGACTGCCACCAGATTGGCGAGCAAATCAAGGTGTTGCCGCTGGGTGGCGATCAGCCCGCGCGAGGCGATCATCACGATGCCAAACGGCACGATGCTCGCCGCCAGAAAGCCCAGCGCCAGCGATGCGCCGGCATAATTCGCGCCGAATAGCAGCACTAGCAAATGCATGCCCAGCGTCAATCCGCCGACGGCCACCGGCAAGGCCAGCGCCAAAACTAGGCGCAAACAACTCGCCAGAAACTCGCCCAGCTTAGGCATGGATTCTTGCGCCAGGCGCGCGGCGGTGGGCTGAATCACGCTGACGTAGCTCCACAGCAGAATCATCGCGGGCACCAGAAAGCGCGCGGCCACGGCAAAATCCGCCGCCGCCGTCTCGCCGCCCAGGCGCGCCGTCAAGACGGTGCCCAGTTGCCAATGCAACGAAGCCAGCAGCGTGACGCCCGCGAAAGTCGGCGCGGCTTTGGCGATTTCGCGGATCAAAGCTTGTTCGGGTAACGCGGGCAGGCCGAAGCGTTGCCAGGCCGCCAGGCCGTACACCATGCAAGCCGCCACGCGCACCAAAACAAAAGAAGCGCAAATCACCGGCAAACTGTGGCCGCGATAGAGCAGCGCAAGCGGGATGATCGTGCGCAACAGATTTTCGGTCGTCGTCGCCAGCGCGATGACGCGGGCCAGGCCGAAGGCCGTGAAGACCGCTTCGCCGATGCTCACGATGCCGGTGGGGATGATGGCACTGCTCAGGATGAACGTTGCCGTTTGAGCGCTCGCGGCTTGGTTGGTGAACTGACCGGTCACCAGCATCGCCAGTGTGCAAACAATGGACGCTGCAAAAATGAGCAACGCCGCGCTGGATAAAAAGCGCCGCCGGTCTGGCCGCCGCGCCAATTCACTGGCCAGATAGGGCGTCAGGCCCAAACCGCACACGGTGATGAAAATGGTGTAGAGGCTCATCACCGTGGCGAATTGGCCGACTTCGGCGGTGGTGCGCCAGCGGGCCAGCGCCATCCACAACACGACGCTGTTGGCGATGTTGATCGCGCCCGACCACGCCATCCACAGCGTGTTGCGCAAGATCGAAGTACCTGGCCCGGTTTTCAGCATTGCCGCGTTCAATAGTTCAACTCCTGTGCGTGCGCATAAATGTCGTGGCGGTGAATACGGCCCAGCGCCAGCAACAATCCGCAGCAGAAAAAGCAGACGCGGAATTGTGGCGTCCCCAGCGAACCAAGCTCTTTCAATCCAGTGACCAGATAGGCCAGCACGCCACAGATCAAACCGATGGCGAGGGCTTGCACCAAACGGTCTTGGCTGCGCAGCACTTGCCAGCCTTGATACAGCGCCAGTGCGAGCAGCAACAGAAAGAACGCCAAGCCGGGCAAGCCCGCTTCGGCGGCGGTGTGCAAAAAGATGTTGTGCACGGGCCAGGGGAAATCTTCGGTGATGCGGTCGGGCGTGTGATCGTAGCGGCGCATCTCGGCTTCGTAATTCGACAGCCCCACGCCCAGCAGCGGATTGGCTTCGATCATGGTCTGGGCGACTTGCGAGAGCGGCACGCGCGAATAGGCCGAGCCGTTATCGTCTTCGGTCAAGCGGATGACGATGGGGGCGAGGAAGGGCAGGCACAGCGTGCAACCCAACAGCACCATCATCGCAATCTGTTTGCCAAAGCGTTGGCGTTCAACCGTGGGCAACACGCGATAAGAGAGCGCCAGCAGCAGCGCGAACGCCAGCGCAAAAGCAATCCAACTGCCGCGCGCATACGTCAGCAGCAAGGCCAGCAAGCCAGCAGCGGTCGCCAGCGCCAGACCGCGCCGTTCCCACCGGCTGAAAGCGCGCACGCGCAAAATCAGCACGGCCAGCAGCGTGGGCAGCAGCGTGACCAGAAACCAGGCGAACGAATTCGCCATGCCTTGCAAACCGGTGGCGCGCGCGATTTCGCCGTCGCCGAACGACTGGCGGTTTTCTTCTTTGGCCGCGCCGAGCCAGGTCAAATCGGTCAACGCGCCGGTCGTGGCTTGCAGTGTGCCGATGACGCCATTCACGCCGACGATCAGGGCGATGACCAGCACGACCGTGCGCAAACGATCACGTTGGCCGAATTCGTTGGCGACCGCAAAGGTGAACAGCAAGCACGACGCCAGCGACCACCAGGCATAAAACGCCAGCAGCTTTTCGGTGCCGGCCAGGATGCCGAGCGCGCACCAGAGCAAAAGTGCAAAGGCGCTGAAACTGAACGAGACGGGGAAGACCGCTGCCGCCGGTTGGTCGCGCCAGCGCGCCAGCCCATGCGCCAACACCAACGCGATGCTGGTCAGCAGCATTAACGAGACGTTCAAGCCGGGCAGCCCTTCGTTGTATTTGAAGAGCGGGAAAAGATTGATCTCCAGGCGAAAGGCCAAGCAGGCGAGCAGCAGGACGCGCAAGATCGGCACGATGGGCCAGCTTGCCGCCGCCCACGCCAACACGCCCAACAAGCCGCCAACGGTGATGAACACACCCGCCAGTGTTTTGATCGGCAGTCCGCCAAAAGATGCCAGCACGGCTCCGAAAAACAGCGCTGTTGCAATCATCATCAGGGGCGCAAGCCAGCGCACCGTCGGCCCGCTAGAGTGATTAGCGCGGTTGCCGTTAAATCTTTGGGTAAATTCCTGCATTAGTTCATGTACAGCAGGCTGGTGAGCCTGCTGGTGCCTTGCCGAAAAGCGCAGCCGCTTCGATTACGTTATTGAGCCAGCCACAGCAGGCTGGCAGCCTGCTGTACAGCGTGAGATCACATCGCGCCCGTGCCGCGCAACACGGCGGGGATCGTTTGCAACAGCAATTTCACGTCGAGCCAGAGCGACCAGTTGTCTATATATTCGAGGTCTTGTTTGATCCAGTGGTCGAAGCTGGTGTTGCTGCGCCCGGAAACCTGCCAGATGCAGGTGATGCCCGGTTTGACGCTGAAGCGCCGGTTGAACCAATAGGCATCGAAGCGTTCGTAATCGCGCACCGGCAACGGACGCGGTCCGACCAGCGACAGTTCGCCGCGCAGCACGTTGAGCAGTTGCGGCAATTCGTCGAGACTGGTCTTGCGCAGAAAGTGGCCCAGCGGCGTGATGCGCGGATCGCGGCGCATTTTGAAGACCGGCCCGCCCGCTTCGTTAAACTGTTCGAGTTCCTTTTGCAGCGCCTCGGCGTTGGTGACCATCGTGCGAAATTTGAACATCGGGAAGCGTTGTTTGTTCAAGCCCAGCCGTTCCTGCACAAACAGCGCCGGGCCTTTGGAAGTCAGCCGGATGAGCGCCGCAACCAAGAGCAAAATGGGCGACGTCAGAATGAGCAGCGTTGCCGCGCCGAGCACATCCAGCCCGCGTTTACAGACGGCGCGCCAATCGGGCGGCGGCGCGGTGAACAGCGTCAGCACTGGGATGTCGTCCAGTTGCTCAGCGCGCGCGCGCGCCAGCTTGGGGCTGAACAATTCAGCGTGCACCCGCACGACGATGCCTTGCTCTTCGGCCAGCGCGATGATGTCGTGGATTTCGGTGTAATAGCTTTTGACCGGCAGCGCGAGCATGACTTCATCCACAATCTGTTCGGCCAGGATGGCGGCGAATTGATCGAGCTTGCCGATCACGCCGGGCGCTTTTTGATCGTCAATGAAACCCAGCAGGTGATAGCCGAGTTCGGGATGCCGGTTGATGACTTCGGCCATGCGTTGACCGCGCGGCCCCGCGCCGACGATCAGCACGTGATGCAGATTGCGTTCGCGCAGCCGCACCTCACGCAGCACGAAACGTTTGAGCAGCCGGAAGGAAAACAATCCCAGCGAAGCCGTCAGCCAGAACACGGCCAACAATGCGCCATCCAGCCATTCCCAATGCAACAGATGTGAGAACGCCGAGAGCGTTAACGCGCACAACCCGACCGCGCGCATGACATCCAGCAGGTCTTGATGCCAGCGCGTCAAACGGCGGCTGCCATACAGCGGCAGGGAAGAGAGGCATACATTCCAACCGGCCCACAGCAGGATGAGCACCGTCAGCGCGCCCAGATCAAATTGCGCCGGCAGGGCCGCAACCGGCTGCTGCCAGACCAGCAAGGTGGTCAGCGCTAATGCGCCAGTGAGAATGGCCAGATCGAAGAGCTTCTGGGTAACCGAGAGTGAAGACCATTTGAATTGCGTCACGGGTAGTGTCTCCTCAAAGAATCCAGGGCTATTCATGCTCGAAAGTGTCCGACAAGCTGCCAGCTTGTCGAAGTCTCGGCTCGCGCACCAGTGGGTAGACTGCCACGCCCGCGACAAGCTGGCAGCTTGTCGGACAACCGGGCAGTCTGCGCAGCGGCCCTGTCAAAGAACCGGGCGGTGCTGCGTGATGAATGCTCCTTCGTTCAAGCGCTCGTTTTGCCGGAGCGTTGCCGTTGCAGCTTGTGTCGCATGAAGGTCAGCGATCTGACGTTCGCCACGGCTGCCGGCAGGTGGTTTGAACGATGCCGGGCCGGGGCGGGCGCTTCGGCCAGCAACTGCCATTCGCGTTTTTGCAAGCGTGCGAGCGCCAGCGCGAGTTGACCTTGCGGGACAGGCGCCAAGGCTTGGCTCACGGGTGCGTGGCGCGTGAAGCGGTGGCGTTCGAGCGTAAGCACCGTGGCGAGGCCCGCCAGCAAGCCGACGACGGCCAGCACGGCGACATTCAGCAATGGTTTCGGACTGATCGCTTTGTGATTGAGCGTGGCCGGTTGCGCCAGACTGATGTTGGCGATCTGGGCCTGATTCATCACATTCGAGATTTCCGCCTCTTGCGCTTTTTTGTTGTAGAGCAAATAGGCCTCTTCCCGAATCGTGCGATTGCGCTCCAGTTCCGTGCGTTCCAGGCTTTTGACATCAAAGGTGGCGATTTGCGCCTGATACTGTTTGGTCAAGGCGGCCAGACGCTGCTCGCGTTCGTTGAGCGCGGCCAGATTGCTTTGCGCGCCCAGCAGGTCGGTGGTCAGGTGGCGATGGATTTCGTTGGGCATCGTCGCCTTTTCCTGGGGCGGCGTTTGCTCTTCGCGGGCCAACAAGGTGCGGGCCTGGGCGAGGCGCTCTTCGACATCTTTCACCAGCCGATGCGTGGGCTGGTATTTCTGCCGCAATTGGGTGGATTGCATTTCGAGCGCGAGGATTTCGTCTTTGATGCGGTCGCGCGCGCCGGTGTATTTGGTGCGCACTTCGGATTCGATCCGTTCCGGCGTGACCGTCAGTTGCTCTTTTAGCGTTGTCAGGCGTTGCTGGGTTTCAAGCTTTTCGGTGCGTGTTGCATTGAGTTGCTGCTGCAACTGAAAAAATTGTTGCAGCAGCAACTCCCGCTGAGCTGGGCTGCCAGCGAACCCATTGGCCAGATCGAAGCGTTTGAGCGCTTCGGTGGCCTCGTTTAATTTCTGATTGAACTCGGTGCTTTGGTTGCGAAAGACGGCGGCGGCTTTCTCATCCTGATTCAGGCGCAAATGATGCTCGGCATATTTTTGATAGAGCGTCTGCAACACCTGGGCGGCGCGTTCCGGCGTTTCGTCCTGATAACTGACTTGCAGGATGCGCGATTTCTTGATGGGTACGGCCTCCAGGCTTTCGCTCATGCGCGTGACTACTTGTTCGAACTGGGAAGCGGGCGCTTGTTTATGCAAAGAGCGATACCACTCGCCCATTCTGCTGGCCGGGGCGGCTTCACCATCGGGTTGGCCCCAGCCCAGTTGTTGCGCGGTGGCTTCGAGCACGGCGCGGCTTTGCAGGATTTCGAGTTCGGAGTTGAAATCCTCTTCGGTCAATTCGCCGCGCATCATGTCATTGGTCTTGTCTGAAGAACTGACCTGCGGGTCGAGCCGGTTGCGCGTGATCAAAATCTTCATCGTGGATTGATAGCTTGGTTTCATCCGTAAGGTCACGAGCGTGCCCGCGCCGACGACGGCAGCGAAAATGGCGAACAGCAACACTTGCCGCGCCAGCAAAATGCGCCCGATGTCGGTGATGGTGATGGGCATGTTCAGGGGCCGTTCATTCATCTGGATTCTCGCTTCAAATACGCAAATTGCGACGAGCCTCGGCGCGCGCTTCGCGGGCAGCCAAGCCGGTTGCTAAACTGGATGAACGTTGGGTGCTGCGCTCGCAATGCGCCTGGTCTAACGCTGGCGCGCGAGTAAAAAGGCAGGGGTGGCGTGGACAGTGAGTGTTTAGCGTTCAAACCGTTCTGCGCCGTTGCGGCTACAGAGGGATGCAACTTTGAACGCCAAACACCTACTGCCGCGCGCCACACCCGCAAGTGTTTAGGAGCAGTACCAACGAACGAAAATGTCTTTGCTAAAAGGTAGCGTGGTGGTGAGGCGCAACGTCTCGCCTTGCTGCGCCTCACCTTTTTCGCGGGTCGTCATCGGGTGTGCACCAGCGGCCTTCGAGCGGCACGGCCGTTAGCGCGGGGAACGCCATGACAATTCAAACTTTCAATCGGATGCGCTTTAATACAGCAGGTTCGCGGCGGGAAGCACCGAGCGGAACGCATCCATCACCCGGGCAATCTTCGTGAGCTTTGAATCCGGCACGAAGATGTAATCGCCATCCTGCAACTGTAAGTCATAAGCTTTCTTGGTATCTGAAATCATCGTCAGGGCATCGTGTTGCGTGACGCGCAACTTGCCGTCGCCCGTGGGCCGCGCGTGCAGCACCAAGCGGCGATTGGCGTCATTGGTGAAGCCGCCCGCCAGCATGACGGCTTGCAGCAGCGTTTGCCCCGAGCGCAATTCAAAGCTACCAGCTTTTTGCACCTGACCACCGACAAAGACGTGCGCCATTTGGAATTCGATCAGATTGACTGAGATGAGCGGGTTGACCAGCACTTCGCTATACGCTTTTTCGAGTCTCTGTTTGACTTGCGGCACGGTCTGGCCGCCCACCCGCACCTCGCCAATTGTCGCCAGCGTGATGTAACCATCCGGGCGGACAACCAACGAAGGCTCATCCAATTCGGTGTGATAGGGAAACTTGATGCTCAGCTTGTCGCCGCTGCGGATCAAATACGATTCATCCGTTTGCGTAGCGGCTTTGCGTTCGAGCATTTTCTGCGCGATGACTGGGACTGCGGCGACCAAGGCGATCAATTCCACGCAAAACCAGGCACGCACGAGATGTTTTTTCAGCGGGGTACGATGGGAGTTCGCTGGCACGGAATGGTTGCGGCGTTGTGTCAGCTTGAAATTATTGAAGAAGAGCTTGTTTCCGTTCACCATTGTTACCCTCACCATAATGCTCGTGGAGTAAACGGGCCGTCCCTGTCCACCTCGCCGATCACCGTTCCAGTTCAATCTGTTTGGGTGGTTTCGTTAACGGCCCGTTCGTTAAGACGCTCGCCTGCGAACGAGCCGTTAATCCCCCCCAAAACTAACTGCGTCTGCCGTCCTAGCGACGCAGGACTATGAAACCATAATTGTTTGATTCAAGAATCGGATGCGCGAACCATTTTGAGAAGAATTAGTATGGCTAAGTAGGACTGTTTTGGACATTGTGGCACTCAGCGCCTACGCATGAAGACGGTGCGAGGGTGAAATCCGGGAATTTTGCCTGGCCTGGCAATTTGATGTGGCATCCCATGCCGAAAGGTTCGCCGGAGAGTGCTGTACACGAGCTAACGACCCGATGCTATAATCCGCCCGCCCATGATTCGAATCGAAGATGTCGTCAGAAAAGTCGAGCGGTTCCATCCCGACGCAGATCTTGATCTGTTGCGCCGGGCGTATATCTTTTCGGCCAAAGAACACAAAGACCAGGTGCGCGCCTCGGGCGAACCCTATCTGATTCACCCGCTGACAGTTGCCGAGATTCTGGCCGAAATGCGCATGGATGTCGTGACGGTCAGCACCGGCCTTTTACACGATGTCGTCGAAGACACACTGACGACGCTCCAGGACATTGAGAAGTACTTCGGCAAAGATGTCGCCCATTTGGTGGACGGCGTCACCAAGATCAGCAACCTCGGCAAGAAATCCAAAGAAGAAGCCCAAGCCGAAAACCTGCGCAAGATGGTGCTGGCGATGGTGGATGACATCCGCGTCGTGCTGGTCAAACTGGCCGACCGGCTCCACAACATGCGCACGCTGCAATACCTGAAGCCGGAAAAGCGCAAGCGTATCGCCCAGGAAACGCTGGATGTTTACGCGCCCATCGCGCACCGGCTGGGCATGGGCAAACTGCGTGTCGAACTAGAAGACTTGGCGTTTCAGTATCTCGACCCGGAGGGGTATACCCGCTTGCGCGAAGCGGTCGAAAAGCAGCGCGCTTCGACCGAAGCCTTTCTGGAAGAGGTGCGCAACCGCATCGCCGAAAAGCTGGATCAAGAAGGCGTGCCCTTCGTGCGCATTGATGGGCGCGTCAAACGGCTTTACAGCATTTATCTGAAATTGCAGCGGCAGAAAATCCCGCTCGACAAGGTTTACGACCTGGCGGCGGTGCGCATCATCACCAAAGAGCCGCGCGATTGTTATTACGCGCTGGGCGTGATGCATCAGTACTGGAAACCCTTTCAGGCCCGCATTAAAGACTTCATTGCCGTGCCGCGTGAGAACGGCTACCAATCGCTGCATACCTCGGTCATTGGCGAAGAAGGCCACCATTTTGAAGTCCAAATCCGCACTGAAGAGATGCACCGCATTGCCGAAGAAGGCATCGCCGCGCACTGGAAATACAAAGAGGGCAAAGGCACCGACAACAGCGAAGACGAAATGATGAACTGGCTGCGACGCTTGGTCGAATGGCAGCAGGACACAGCCACCAGCGCGGTGGATTTCATGCAGGCCTTCAAACTCGATCTCTTCCCCAAAGAGGTTTACGCCTTCACGCCCAAAGGCAAGGTCGTGCAGTTGCCGCGCAAAGCCACGCCCATTGATTTCGCCTTCGCCATTCACACCGAAGTCGGCAACACCTGCACCGGCGCCAAAGTCGGCGGGCGCATTGTGCCGCTGAAATACGAAATCAAGAATGGCGACGTGGTCGAAATTCTGACGACCCCCGGTCACAAACCCAGCCGCGACTGGTTGAATTTCGTTGCTACCTCGCGCGCCAAGAGCAAGATCAAACACTGGCTGACCGAGCAGCAGCGCGAGAAGTCCATCGAAGTGGGCCGCAAGCTGTTTGAAAAAGAAGCCCAGCGCTTGCGGCTCAAGACCCGCACGGTGATTGAAAGTGATCAACTCAATCAGGTCTTGAGCGATCAAGGCATCGCCAAGCTCGAAGACATGTTCGCCGCCATCGGTTATGGCAAGCTGTTGCCGCGTACCATCCTGTTGCGCTTCATCGCGCCCGAAGAGTTGGAAAAGATCGAACAGGGCAAACAGACGCGCTTGCAACAGGTCGGCGACAAGGTGACGCAAGCCGTGCGAAAAGCCTTGCGGCTGGGCGATGACAGCATCGTCATCAAAGGCATTGACGAAGTGCTGGTGTACCGGGCGCGCTGCTGCAATCCGATTCGCGGCGAAGAGATCATCGGTTACATCACGCTCGGCAAAGGTGTGGCAGTGCATCGGCAGAGTTGCAAAAATGTGGCCAACCTGATGGTGAATCGCGAGCGCGTCGTCGAGGTGGATTGGGCGGGGCCGGATGGCAAGGTCAACGGCAAACCCGAACAATACGCGGTGAAGCTGGTGGTCACGACCGAAGACCGCCAGGGCATGCTGGCGGCGCTGACCAATGCCATCGCCAACATCAAAACCAACATTACTGAGGCGCGCACCGAGATTTTTAACGACGGCAGCGCGCAAATTGACATCACCGTGGACATCAGCGATGTCAAACACCTGGATCGCGTCGCGGGCGCGTTGAAAGGCGTGGCAGGTGTGATGGCCGTCGAACGCGCCGAAAGTGTCCGGCAGGCTGCGGGCCTGCCACAGGCTTGAGCTTCATCCCCGCCGGCATTCAATGAAATGCCCGGAAGTTTGTTACCACCGCAGGCTGCCCCTCCGGCTGCATTGCATCCTATTTCAAAATTCAGGTTCAAAACTGTGGCAAACGAATGCTTTGCCATTCTCAAGAGGAGATTCCTGCATGATCGCTCGCCTAACGCAACGCCAGTCAGGACTGGTTCTGACTTTGCTCGCCAGCTTCGTCATCAGCCTGGTCGCCAGCCCGGCCTGGTTTCCCACCAACGCCAGCGTAGCCGCTGCCGCCAGCGCCCACGCGCAAGAACGGCGGGAACGGCACCGCGAACGGCGGGAGGAACGGCAGGCAGAAAAAGAGCGCGGGCCGCGCCGGGAACGGAAAGAAGATGAAGAGCGCTCAAAGCTCTTTGAATTGGATTATCCGAGCAGCGGCAGCGCTTCGCTGCGTTACGACTCACCCGCCGAAGCCGCGCAATTCTTCAAGCTTAAACGCCTGCCGGAAGGCGCCAAAGAATTGCCACTCGAAAAGTATGAAGACGCCTACACGCAAATGCGCCGGATGCCCGTCTTCGCCACCGCGACCGAGCAGTTCCTGACTGAAGGTTCGGCTGTCACCGCGCCCTTGCATCGTAGCGCCGCAGAACCCGCGCAACTCAACCAACCGACTTGGAATCCCTTAGGGCCGGGCAACATCGGCGGCCGCACGCGCGGGCTGGTGATCAACCCGCAAGACCCGAATGTCATGTTTGCCGCAGGCGTTTCCGGCGGTTTGTGGAAAACGACGAACGGCGGGCAGGCCTGGGCGCCGATTGGCGACCGGCTGGCCAACCTGACCGTCAGCGCGTTGTTGCTCGATCCCACCAACGCGAATGTCATTTATGTCGGCACGGGCGAAGGCGTCTCGGTGTTTACCGAAGACACCCAGGGCGATTTTCGCGGCGCGGGCATTTTCAAAAGCACGGACGGCGGTGCGACGTTCAGCCAACTGGAAGGCACGCGCAACGAAAATTTCTACTTCGTCAATGATCTGGTCATCAGCCCGGCCAGCAATCAACGGCTGTATGCCGCCACGCGCGCCGGTGTTTATCGTTCGCTGGATGGCGGCGGCACCTGGACGCGCGTGCTCAATCCGCTGAATGTGGACGGCGACCCGGTGACGGGCGGCTGTTTCGATTTGGCGATGCGCACCGACAAGCTGGATGCCGATGTCGTGTTCGCCGCCTGCGGTTCGTTTGAAGATGCCGCGATTTACCGCACCAAGAACGGCGCGGGCGCGGATGCCTGGTCGCAGGTGTTCACCGAAGCGGGCATGGGCCGCACAGCCCTGGCGCTGGCCCCGTCGAATCAAGACATCATTTATGCGATTTCCTCGGAAGTGGAAGATCGAACCTTCGTCAATCAATTGCACGCAGTCTTTCGCTCGACCAGCGGCGGCGATGCCAGCACCTGGACGGCGCGCGTGCGCAATACCAGCGCCAACAAACTGAACCGCTCGATCCTCTCGTTCGCGATTGACAGCTTTGCTACGGATTGCGGTTATGCGCTTCAAGACGGGTACTTCGGCCAAGCCTGGTACGATTTGGTTTTGGCCGTTGATCCGGTTGATTCCAATCGCGTCTGGGCGGGCGGCGTGGATTTCTTCCGTTCGGATGATGGGGGCGCAAATTGGGGTCTCGCCACGCAGGCCTATCAAGACCCAGCCAATGCGCAATACCTCCACCCCGATCAGCACCTGCTGGTGTTTCATCCGCAATATAACGGCACGACCAATCAGGTGCTTTTTGTCGGCAACGACGGCGGGTTGTGGCGCACCGAGAACGCGCGGGCGGGCGTGGCCACCGGCCCCACCGCGCCGTGCCAAGCCAGCAATACGGCGGTCACCTGGCGTTCGCTCAACAATGGCTATGGCGTGACGCAGTTTTATCACGGCACGGTCACGCCCGATGGCAAAAGCTATTTCGGCGGCACACAGGACAACGGCACCGTGCTCGGCACTGACCAGCAGGGCGGCAACGCCTGGCGCGAAATTTTTGGCGGCGATGGCGGTTACGTCGCCATTGATGTGAATCGGCCCGCGACGCTCTATGCCGAAAGCACGGGCTATTCGCTGAATAAGAGCACCGATGGCGGCGCGACGTTTGGCAGTGCTTTGTTCGGCATCAGCGGCGACAGCGGCCAATTCATTACGCCGTATGTGATAGACCCCAGCGACCCGAATCGTTTGTGGACGGGCGGCGCGTTCATTTGGCGCACGACCAGTGCGGCTTCGCTTTGGACGCGTGCCAGCAATATCGCGCCGGGCAATGGCGATGTCAGCGCGCTGGCCGTGTCGCCGACCGATGCCAACTATGTGCTGGTGGGCCTGAGCGATGGGTTTATCGCCCGCACGGCCAATGGGCTGACGACCAATGCGGCGACCAACTGGGCCAGCACGCAGCCTCAGCGCGGCTATGTGTCGTGGCTGACGTTTGATCCGAACAACAAAAATATCGCTTATGCGACCTTCTCGACTTTTGGCAGCGGGCACGTCTATCGCAGCCAGGACGCGGGCGCGACGTGGACGGCCATAGACGGCACGGGCACGGGCGCGCTGCCCGATGTGCCGGTGCATTGCTTGGTGATTGATCCGAACAACACGGCGCGGTTGTATATCGGCACCGATGTGGGCGTCTTTGTGACCAACGACGGCGGCGCGAATTGGGCCGTCGAAAACACAGGCTTCCCGAACGTCATCACCGAGTCGTTGACGCTGCAGGTCGTCAACGGCGAAACCTGGCTCTATGCCTTTACGCACGGGCGCGGCGCCTGGCGCGTGCGCTTGAACGGCAATGGCTGCAATTACGGCATCCTGCCCGCCACGGTCAGCGTTGGCGTCAGCGGCGCGACCGGGCAGGTGAATGTCAGCGCACAACCCGGTGGTTGCAATTGGACGGCGACCAGCAATGCCGTCTGGTTACAAGTCACGGGCAGCGGCAGCGCCAGCGGCACGGTCAGCTACACGGCCAGCGCCAATACCAGCATTACGGCGCGCACCGCGACGGCGACCATCGCCGGGCGCAGCTTTGTGATTACGCAACCCGGCGTGCCCGATTTGACGCCGCCGACCATCGCCGTGACTGATCCCAATCCCAATACCACCGCGAACGATATTCTCGGTTCGATCCCGGTGCGTGGCACCGCCAGCGATAACGGCGCGCTCAGCGCCATCACCTGGAGCAACAATCGCGGCGGTAGCGGCCTGGCGACGGGCACAACCGCCTGGACAATTAGCGCGCTGCCGTTGGCGAGCGGCTTGAACACGATCACGGTGACGGCTACCGACACGGCGGGCAATGTGGCGCGCGCTTCTTTCAATGTGAATTCGCGTCCGGCTTCCTTGATCCTGAGTATCATCGGCAATGGCCTCAGCGCGCCCGCCGGGGATGGCGGCTTGGCCACGCTGGCGCAAATCGGACAGCCCAGCGCCCTGGCATACGACGCGCTGGGCAATCTGTATATCGCGGAGACCTTCAACGACCGCATTCGCAAGGTGAACGCCAGCGACGGGAAAATTTCGACCGTCGCGGGCGGCGCGGGGAATGGTTATGCGGGCGACGGCGGCCCGGCGACGGCGGCGCGTTTGAACTGTCCGACCGGCGTGGCGGTGGATGCGCAGGGCAACATTTATATCGCCGACCGCGACAACCATCGCATCCGGCGCGTCGCGGCGGCGGATGGATTGATTACCACCTTCGCGGGCACCGGCACGCCGGGTTCCAACGGCGATAACGGCGACGCCAAGCTCGCGCAACTGTTTTCGCCCTTCCGCGTCTTGGTGGACAAGCAGGGCAATCTGCTCATCGCCGACACCGACAATCATCGCATCCGCAAAGTGACGAGCGATGGCAAGATCACGACGATTGCCGGGACGGGCGTGCTGGGCGTGGCGGGTGACGGCGGCCCTGCGACTTCGGCGCAGTTGAATGGGCCTGAAGGCATGGCGCTCGATGCGGACGGCAATCTGTTTATCGCGGACACCGAGAATCACCGCATTCGCCGCCTGAATGCCAGCAACGGCATTCTGACGACGATTGCCGGCACGGGCGTGCGCGGCGCGACGGGTGATGGTGGCGATGCCGTGGCCGCGCGCATCGGCTTGCCCGAAGGCGTTTGGGTGGACGCACAGAAAAACATCTTCATCGCCGACACCTTTAACGACCGCATCCGGCGCATCAACGCCAGCGACGGCAAGATTTCGACGGTGGCGGGCAACGGCTTGAACGGTTACAGCGGCGATGGCACGTCGGCCACGGGCACGCGCCTGAATTGCCCGACCGAAATCATCACCGACGCGGCGGGCCGTTTGTTGATCGCCGACCGCGACAACCATCGCGTGCGCAGCGTGCAAACGGTGCCGGCGGGCGATACCACCGCGCCCACGATTGCGCTGACCGCCCCGACGACCAATCCCACGTTTACCACCAACATCAGCCCGTTGACGTTGAATGGCACCGCCACTGATGCGAACGGCGTCGTGCAGGTGCAATGGGTCAATGATCGCGGCTTCAGCGGCACGGCGGCGGGCACCAATGCCTGGGCGGCGCTGAACATTCCGTTGCTGCTTGGCGCGAACAACCTGACGGTGACGGCCTTTGACATCAGCGGCAACGCCAGCAGCGTGCAATTGGCTGTCACCTTCAATCCGCAACAACTGGTCAGCACGCTGGCCGGGAACGGCACCTTTGGCGGCGCGGGTGATGGCGGTGCTGCTGTCGCGGCGCAACTCTGGTCGCCCCGCGCGGTGGCCGTGGACGGGCAGGGCAATGTGTATGTCGCCGACACGCAAAATCATCGCATCCGCAAAATTGCGCCCAGCGGCGTCATCACGGCGTTTGCGGGCACAGGCATACTAGGTTCCAGCGGCGATGGCGGCCCAGCGACAGAGGCGACGCTGAACGAACCGCGCAGCGTCATTGCCGATTCGGCGGGCAATGTTTACATCGGCGATTACCGCAACCACCGCGTGCGCAAGGTCACGCCTGACGGCAAGATCAGCACCATCGCGGGCACCGGCGTCGAAGGAGATGCAGGCGACGGCGGCCCCGCGACACAAGCCCAGATGAGCACGCCGCTCGGCCTGGCGCTCGACACCCAAGGCAACTTGTACATAGCCGAAACCGGCGGCAATCGTGTGCGCAAGGTGAACGCCGGCGATGGCAAAATTTCGACGGTGGCGGGCACGGGCGATGTCGGCTTCAGCGGCGATGGCGGCCCGGCGACGGCGGCGCGCTTCGATTTTCTGTCGGGACTCGCCGTTGATCGCCAGGGCAATCTGTATATCGTTGACCAGGGCAATTACCGTCTGCGCAAGGTCAACGCGAGCGATGGCCGCATCAGCACCATCGCGGGCACGGGCATTGCGGGTTATAACGGCGATGACATCCCGGCCAGCACCGCACGCCTTAACGAAACCCGCCTGCTCACGCTTGATAATGCAGGCGACCTCTTGCTGGCCGACCAGGGCAACAATCGCATCCGCAAAATCACCCTTGCCACCGGCGTCATCACGACTGTCGCAGGCAGCGGTGTCGGTGGGTTCAGCGGCGACAATGGCGCGCCCACCGCTGCCATGCTCAGTTTTCCGACGGGCATTGCCGTGGACGCGCAAGGCAACATGTTCATCGCGGATGGCGGCAACCATCGCATCCGCAAAGTGCAAGCGGCCTCGAACGTGCGCACGGTGGCTTCGATTTCCGCCGCCAGCTTCACGACCGCGCTGGCGAGCGAAGCCCTGGCCGCCGCCTTCGGCGTCAATCTGGCGACCACCACGCAAGCGGCCACGAGCGTGCCGTTGCCCACTGTTTTGGCAGGCACCAGCTTGCGCGTGCGCGACAGCCAGGGTGTCGAACGCTTTGCGCCGCTCTTTTTCGTCTCGCCCGGTCAAGTCAATTACCAAGTCCCGGCGGGCACGGCGAACGGCCTGGCGACAGTGACCGTCAACACCGGCGATGGCGGATTGCTGACAGGCACGGTCAGCGTCAACACGCTGGCGCCAGGGCTGTTTTCGGCGAACTCTGACGGACAGGGCGTACCGGCGGGCATTGCCGTGCGCGTCAAAACCAGCGGCGAGCAGACCTTTGAACTGATTTCGCGGTTGGAAGGGAATCGCTTTGTCCCCACGCCGATTGATTTGGGGCCGGATGGCGAACAGGTCATCCTGGTGCTGTTCGGCACCGGCTATCGCAATCGCAACGCTGGCGGCACGGTCAGCGTGCGTATTGGCGGTGTTGATGCCGAAGTGCTTTTCGCCGGGCAACAGGGCGATCTGGTCGGAGTGGATCAGTTGAACGTGCGCCTGCCACGCACGCTGGCCGGACGCGGCGAGGTTGACTTGGTGTTGACGGTGGATGGCCGGCCGGCGAATACGGTGCGAGTGAATGTGAAGTAATTGAAGGGAGTGCGTAATTCAGAAAGCGCGTGCTCCCTGGGTACGCATCGCTTCCTCCGGCAGGAAGACGTCCGTCGCCGAGACCGCACGCTGGAAGCGATGCGTACCCAGGGAGCGCCTCCTGGCCCTGATTTCAAAGGACTTTTATTCGCACAGGCTTCAAGTAATTGAAGGGAGTGCGTAATTCAGCAAATTCCGCATCCGGCTCCGGAGGAGCCAAATGTTTATAGAACCCGCGTGGTGATCGCGCCCAAGCTCAGGAGGAACGGTATGTGTCAGATGTCGCTTCTCCGGAGCTTGGGAAGCACTGCCTACCGAAACTATAAACAGGCCGCGCCGCTGGCGCTAAAAGCCCTAAAAAGAAAACGCGCTGGCTTGCACTCACGCAAACCAGCGCGTTGTTTTACGGTTACCAAGTGCGCGCCTATTCGGCCAACACCTGCTCGACGGCCTCAGCACGATCTTTGGAAAGCTCGTTGGTGATGCGTTCCAACGTTTTGCGTTCGGCGTTGGACACCGAACCGAAGCCCAGAAAACCGCCGGAAGCCTCGGCAATGCGCGAACAGTAGCTGAGCAAATCCTGCCGTGCATCAACCTGCTGATTCGGGGGCAACGCCGCCACGAAGATGCGGATGGCGCGCAATGTATTCTCAAAAAGTTCTGCGGGTGGTTGCGTGGTCAGCCATTCATTAAGTTGCAAATGAGCCTTGCTCTCGGGTTGCACGCCGCGCGTGTAGGCGAGTTGCGTAATCAACTCACGCTCTTCATCGCTGATGTCCCCCGAAGCCCAGGCCACCTGGAGGAGCGGCACCAAATGCAGCAATTGCACCGTCTCGGGTGTGTAGCCTAATTCCTGTAAGGCTTCGATAACCTCTTCATCGTGGATGCCGGTGGCCTCTTCCATCTGCGCGCGCAGCGATTCGTCGGCCAGCTTGGCGTGCATTTTTTCAATCAACTCGCGCTCTTTGCGCAAGAAATACTCTTCTTCCATACCGCGCTCGCGTTCAGCGAAAATATCTTTGGTGGACATGGTGACTCCTCTTACGTTCGGTTTCTTTCTGCCAATCTCAAGATGAAAAATGACTGGGTGAATTGAAGCAAAGTTCCCCGCATTGCACAAGCCAACGCCAATTTGATTTCCTAGCTTGACGGGTGCGATTGAAAGCAGGACTGAAAATCAGTCCGTTCCTTGACGCCGCTTTTGCCAGTATGCTTCCCATTCGCCGTTCGCTCACTTGACCCGCAGCGCGGGCATCTTTTCAGCATTCTCTTCTTTCCACCACGCACCGGCACGTTTGAGCCGCGCTTGGATCACAGAACGGTGCGCGCTTTCGATCCGATTGGCAAGTTGCGGTCATCCAAATGCTCGCGCTGGCTGCTCGGTTCGCGCATTTGCTCTTTGTAGGCGGGCACGCGCGGTTTGCCGGCAAGGCCAAGGCTGCCGGTTCGAGGTGGACGACCAGGTTAAGCAAGAGTTGTTTCAAGGCCTGTGGCGTAGCGTCAGAGCTTGGCGTGGCTGGTTGATTCATCAGAGCAGCGCGCGCACGGCGGCAACCAGTTTGTCGCAACCGCCTTTCAGCAACACATCAGTGACGGGCCGTTGATAGGTAGTTTCGTAGTCGGTAATGGTCGCTTGAACTTCCGCTTCGGTCATTCCTTCGTGGTTGATGGTCAGCGCGAGCACGGGCTTTTGCGCGAGTAATTCCAGGATTTGGATTTCGCGGTCGAGGCTGCTGAGCGGATAGTTTTCAAACCCGTCATAAAACTTGCGCGCCGGGGCATGTTGCAGAATCACGCCGTCCACGCGGCCTGCCGCAATTAGCTCGAAGCCGCCGGGATAGGCGGGGTGGGCGATGCTGCCTTGGCCTTCGAGCAGGATCACTTGCGGGCGCTCATTCATCCACGCTTGATAGATTGCATTTTCGATCTCGCCGGTGACGAAATCATTGATGAGCGCATCGAGCATAAGGCCATATTTCACGCCCTGCATCCACGAGGTTTGCCCGGTGCCGATCAGTTCGCTCTTGATGCCCGTGTCGTTGAGCGCCTGATTGAGCCGCACGGCGGTGGTGCGTTTGCCGATGGCCGAATCGGTGCCGAGCACGGCGAGTTTGAGAGCTTTGACTTCGGCGATCTTGCCGCTGAAAAAATGCAGTTGCGCACGCGGCGGCGGGCGGCGAATGTCGCGAATTTGCACGTTGTACTGGCGCGCGAGGGCCTGGAATTCGGAGTCTTCGGAAAGGAATTCGTGCAAGCCGCTGTCAATGTGCAGGCCTTGCTCAAGGGCGCGTTTGAGGGTGCGGCGCGCTTCTTTGGGCAAGCGTCCGCCGTCGGGGGCAAGGCCGATTACCAGATAGCGGGGTTTCATCATCGTGCGGGCCAATGCCTCGTCCAGACTGGCGTATATGGGGATTTGCTTGAGCTTGTTTTCGAGCACGCCGCCGGCATCGTAGCCCGCGTGGCGGCTGTCAATGACGCCCATGACCAGATAGCGGGAAGTATGGCGCACCAGCCCGTTCGCCGTTTTGCCGTTGGGTGTGCCGAAGGCGCCTTCGCAGTAAATGAGTGCTGTGCCGTCCATAATTTTCTGAAAAATTGAATGCGTTTGATTGTGCGCGGCAGCATAACAGCGCCGCCAAATTTCAGCCATAGCGATTCGCCAGAGTTAAGAAGCCTGCTATGCTTGCGGCTCTTTCAAAACCTGGCAGACGTATTCGCAGAGGATTTAGAACCGGTGGAACATCTTTCTTTTGAAGTCATCCAAACAGACAACCAATCGCAAGCCCGGCTGGGCCGCCTTGTCACGGCGCATAGCGTAATCGAAACACCGGTTTTCATGCCGGTGGGCACGCAGGGGACGGTCAAGGCGTTGACGCAGGAGATGCTGGAACAATTGGATGCGCGGATCATCCTGGGCAACACCTATCATCTGTTTTTGCGGCCTGGGCTGGAGGCGCTGCTGGCTTTGGGCGGCTTGCATAAATTCAATGCGTGGCCGCGCTCGTTGCTGACCGACAGTGGCGGCTTTCAGGTCTTCAGCCTGAGCGACATTCGCAAGCTCAAAGAAGAGGGCGTGGAATTTCGCTCGCATCTGGACGGCTCGAAACAGTTCCTCTCGCCCGAAATCTCAATGCGGATGCAACACGCTTTGGGGTCAGACATTGTGATGTGTTTTGACGAGTGCACGCCGTATCCATCAACGCATGAACAAGTGCGCCAGTCGCTGGAATTGACTTCGCGCTGGGCGGCGCGTTCGCGGGCAGAGTTTGATCGGCTGAAAAATACGCCGGCTTCGAGCGGTCAGGCGATGTCGCTGTTTGGCATTGTGCAGGGCGGCGTCTTTCAGGATTTGCGGCGGCAGAGTTTGGATGAATTGGTCGGGATTGGCTTTGAAGGCTACGCCATCGGCGGCTTGAGTGTGGGGGAAGAGAAGTCGCTGATGTATGACACGACCGAGTTCATTGCGCCGCAGATGCCAGTGGACAAGCCGCGCTATCTGATGGGCGTCGGCACGCCCGAAGATTTGGTCGAATCGGTGGCGCGCGGCGTAGATATGTTTGATTGCGTAATGCCCACGCGGAATGCCCGCAACGGCCAGGTCTTTACGGCAATGGGCAAAGTGAACATCAAGAACGCCAGGTATGCGCGCGACGAGCGGCCCCTGGATGAAGAGTGCGTGTGCGCTGTTTGCGGTCGTTATTCACGCGCCTATGTGCGGCACCTTTATCAAGCCGGTGAGATTTTGGCGAGCATTTTATGCTCCTATCACAACTTGGCCTTCTTCCTTGACACGATGCGGTGCGTGCGGCAAGCTATCGCGCTTGATGGGTTCGCTCAATTCCGCACAAGCTTCCTAGCAAAATTACAAAGCGGTGCCGATTGAAAAATCGCGGCCCCATTGCGTCTTTTGCGTCTGGCCGGAGCGACAGGTGAGCGGCTCTTGACGACGACGCAAGACAATCAAATCTTTTAGCAAAGGTAAACCCGCCCCAGTGATGTCATCAACTTTCACTTTGTTCTTGTTGCAGACACAAGGCGGCGCAGGCAGTTTTCTTTTTAGCCTGTTGCCGATGGCCTTGATCTTTGTGCTGTTCTACTTCCTGATTCTAGGGCCGCAGCGCAAGCGACAGAAGCAGATGCAGGAATTGCTGGATGGCTTGAAGGTCGGCGATCAGGTGGTGCTGAATGGCGGCTTGACCGGAGTCGTTACACAGTTTTTGGAGGACAAACGCTATGTGCAGTTGCGCATTTGCGAGAGTCCGGCGGTGCGGGTTAAGGTTTTGCGCAGTGCGATTGCCGAACGCTTGCCCGAATCGGCAGAGAAAAAATAGTTTTTTTGCAGTTGGAAATTTTGGCTGCTTGCGAAAGCGCGTAGCGGCAACAGTACGGTGGTAAAGCTATGAATAAGAATCTTCGTACACGCGGTATCGTGATCGGTTTGGTCGCGTTCTTCTCTTTACTGATGATGTTTGGGCCGTGGAATCGTCCCAAAGAGGCTGGCAAACTCAAAGCTAGCGATTTCATCAAGCTGAAACAGAACCTGGGCGAAAACATCAAACTCGGCCTCGACCTCAAAGGCGG
Organism: Acidobacteriota bacterium; assembly: GCA_016196035.1. NCBI lineage: Bacteria > Pseudomonadati > Acidobacteriota > Acidobacteriota bacterium. The sequence goes on from JACPYM010000020.1 coordinate 101,626, forward strand.
CACGCATTTGGTGTTGCAGGTGCAAACCGATGACGCCCTCAAAGCGTTGACTGAGGGTAATCAGGCCAAGGCGGTTGAAATCCTGAAGAAGGAGAACATCGTCTATAAGGATGTCAAAGCGCCAACCATCGGCCAAGTCGTCGTTGAGACAGAAAACACGAACGATCATGACAAGATCAAAGACAAATTGCAGACTGATTTCACCTCAGACTGGGAAGTCCGCACGAATGCCAGTCCCGCCAGTGTAACTTTCAACTTGAAGACTTCGGCGGCAGACATCATTCGCAAACAAGTGACCGACCAAGAGAAAACGATTATTGAGCAACGCATCAATGCGTTTGGTGTCGCCGAGCCGACCATCCAACTGCATGGGAGTGAGGAAGACCATCAAATCCTCGTCCAAATGCCGGGTTTGGATAATCCTGATCGCGTGAAGGAACTCATCAAGGGCCAATCCAAGCTTGAATTGAAAGCCGTCGTCGGCACTCTTTATAAAACGAAGGAAGAAGCCGAAGCTGCGATAGCTGGCGCGACCGACAAGGAAGCGGTGGAGATCAACGAGAAGCGTAACGACGGGTCGAGTGCAATGAATGGCTGGTATGTGGTGGAAAAAATCCCGATCGTTTCCGGCATAGACTTGCGCAACGCGCAGGGGGTGCCGAATGGGCAGGGGCTGGGCTACAAGGTTAACTTTCAACTCAAGCCCGCCGGGGCCGAAAAATTTGGCACGTGGACAGGTGCGCACATCGGCACTCAACTCGCCATCGTGCTTGATAGCAAGATCAAGAGCGCACCAACCATACAAGGGCAAATCAGTGATAGCGGCGAGATCACCGGCAATTTTACGCAACAGGAAGCCGAAGACTTGGGGTTGACGCTCCGTTCAGGTGCGTTGCCAGCTGGGATCAAGTACCTGGAAGAGCGCACCGTCGGCCCCTCGCTTGGCGCGGATTCGATTCGGCAGGGCATCAATGCCTCGATTTTCGGCTTAGGGTTGGTCATCGTATTTATGTTCTTCTACTACCGCTTCTCAGGCCTGAACGCGGTGGTGGCGCTGGTGCTGAACCTGATTATTTTGCTAGCCGGGCTGGCACTATTTGGAGCGGTGCTGACGTTACCCGGAATTGCTGGTGTGATTCTCTCGATCGGTATGGCAGTTGACTCTAACGTGCTGATCTTTGAGCGCATCCGCGAAGAGTTGAAGGCAGGCAAGATTGTTCATTCGGCGATGTCCACGGGCTTTGACAAGGCGTTGGTGACAATCATTGATACGCACGTGACAACCATCGTGTCTTCGGCGTTTCTCTACTTTTTCGGGACCGGCCCGATTCGCGGCTTTGCCGTCACACTGACTATTAGTTTGCTGGCAAATCTGTTCACGGCGATTTATGTGTCGCGCTCGATGTTCCTCTGGACGCTCAATCGTGGCGGACGCAAGGCCGAGAGTATCAGTATTTAATTTTGCCCGGACTTGGTGTGGAAGCGGAAGCTCGCCAGTGGTGGCTTCCGCTCGCTGAACCAGCGGGATTTATACAGGTGAAATTATGATTGAGATTTTTAAGCACGCGAACTATGACTTTCTGGGGAAGAAGTACCTTTTCATCGGCCTTTCTTGGGTCCTGATTTTGGCTGGGCTGACTTCAGTGCTGTATCGCACCTTCGATAGCAACAAGAGTAACTTCGCCTTCAATATGGGCGTGGACTTTGCGGGTGGCACACTGACCAAGGTCAAATTCAAAGACAAGCCCGACCTCAACAAGTTGCGCGCGGCAGTCGCGGCACAGGGGATCGAAGCTTCGCAGATCACGCTGCAAGCGGTGGGCGAGGGGATCGGCCAAGCACCAAAAAACGAAGTGTTCGTGCGCTTGCCCAACTTGGTGACGGTTGTGCGTCAGCCGGGCCAATCCGAAACGTCTGCCAAGGCGACCTCAGACACAGATGTCGGCAAACAGAAAGTCATTGCGGCACTGGCGACCTTCAACGACTCTTCGACCAAGGGCAAGATTGACCTAAATAATATCGGCAGAGACGTGTTGCGTAGCGAATTGAACGCGAAGGCCGGGCTGGATTCCACTCGTGCTGACGATGTCGCTAATCGCATTATCGAATACCGCGACAAACAACGTGGCGGTTTGATCGCCAGTCTTGACGAGGTCAAAAGCCTGAACGGCATTGAGCCGCAAGTTAGCAGCAAACTGGCGGACAACTTCTTCACGGGCGCTTCGGCGTCGAGAGGCACCGAAGCCGTCTCGCCGCAAGTTGGCGCCGATCTGCGCAACCGCGCTGTTTACGTGACGATTGTCGCCTGCATGGGGATGTTGATATTTGTCGCCTTCCGCTTCAAATCCTGGGGCTTTGGCGTCGGTGCCATCATTGCGGTTTTCCATGACGTGTTGGTGACGTTGGGAATCTTCTCGATCATGCAGTGGGAAATCAATCTTACGGTGGTGGCAGCCCTGCTCACACTGGTGGGGTATTCGATGAATGACACGATCGTGATTTTTGATCGTATCCGCGAAATGACGCGTACTAGGCGGCGTGAAAGCCTGGAAAAGGTCTCCAATGACGCGATCAATCAAACGCTGTCCAGGACGATTATCACCTCTGGGCTGACGTTCCTGACCGTGTTGGCGATGTTGCTGTTTGGCGGGGAGGTGTTGAAGAGTTTCTCTTGGGCTTTGTTTATTGGCATTATCATCGGCACCTACTCGTCAATATATATCGCCAGCCCTTTTATGATCTGGTGGGAAAAATGGCGTGGCGGCAAGAGCGCAGCGCCAACGGCTGCGGCAGTCAATACCTCCGCCGATACGATCAAAACAGGTGCGACCATTGGCAATGCTGGTGTGAGACCGGAGATGTTGGCGGCGGCAGGCGTTTCCATCGCGCCTCGCAAAGGCAGTAAGCGCGGGCAGAAATGAGTATCGGGTTCAAAATGCCAGTTGAAGAAAAGTCTTCAACTGGCATTTTAGTTATCAAAATCACCAGTGGATGTCTTGACTTGAATACAACCCGATAGTAGACTCCCTTGCGTTGCTGACCCATCACAATCGTAGTATTCACTTTTAGAACATGCAGGAAGAGTTCCTTGGTTGATTGCCTATAGCATTTCGGGCGAGCGACTTTCTGGATAAGTCGAGTTTGCTATCCCACGAAGCCTGCTTATCCGATTCGCCAAAGTTTCACTTTGTCAGTAACGATGCTATAGGATGGTGCTAGGGTCTGGTTGTTGAATCACTTCTTTCATTAACAGTCTCAAAATCTGGTTTTGCTGATTTCTATTTAACTGGGTAACTTGTACCTTGTTTGCGCTTCGTCTAGCTTTGTCTGGATGGTAGTTTGAGGCGTAGCATCTGGCAAATTTATCCTATTTGATCTATCGGCTTTGCAGTAAACGGAGGGTTACTAAGCTATGTTTGATAGCTTACCTGAATCGTCAAAGCATACGCAGGATAACACCCGTACTAGCAAGTTTTTTCTAGTGACGGGTCTGATTTATGCTGTGGTTTTGCTGGTAGGTGGAATTGCCTCGATTCTATATTTGAATCCGAGTTTGGCGGATGCGCTGGATGTTTCCACGATGCTTGCGCCGCCGCCACCGCCTGCTGCTCCACCACCACCTGCGGCACAACAAGTTATCGTTAAAAACACGCCGGCGCCGACAACTTTTACGCCGCCCACCAAACCACCGGAGAAAATTCCTGATCCTACAACTGTGGTGTCACGCCCCGTGGTAGCGGTATCGCAGGGTGTGCCAGGTGGTGTACCAGGGGGCCAGCCGGGTGGTGTACCAGGTGGTGTAGCCGGGGGAAAAGGTGATGCAGACCCGCCGCCGCCGCCGCCTCCTCCTCCTCCCAAGCCGACCCCAGAGGCGACTCCAAAACCTGAGCCGCCCAAGCAAATCAAGGTTTCAGGCGGTGTGTTACAAGGCAGCGCATTGAATAAAGTGCAGCCGACTTATCCGCCTATCGCAAAGGCTGCGCGCGCATCAGGTGCGGTACAGGTGCAAGTGACGATTTCTGAGGAGGGGCGTGTAATTGAAGCCAGTGTCGTCAATGGACACCCATTGCTGCGAGAAGCTGCGCTCCAGGCAGCTAGGCAATGGCGGTTCAAGCCGACCGAGCTTTCAGGTGTGCCAGTGAAGGTGCAAGGTGTACTGACTTTTAACTTCACGCTGCAATAAATTGTTTGCAAATTGTAGTCGGAAGTCATTGCCGGGCGGGAACAAATTTGTTCGTTTTGAGTCTACAGCGGGTAACTTAATTATCCGTTGGTTTACCGGTCAACCCTGGTTGACTATTGAAAATAGTTATCAGATCTGGAGGATTTCGACATCATGATTTTGCTTAGCCAAATTTGGTTAGCAGTTGCTCCTTTCGCGTTGGCGCTTTTGGCTGAAAGTGCCGACGCCCAGGCCCTTGATTTTTCACTGATGGGCATGATCCGTCACTTGGGCGGTGTGGCCTTGGGCGTTGTGGTCATCTTATTGATTATGTCTATCTGGTCAATTGCGATCATGGTCGAGCGATTTTTGACCTACAACTCCGCGAAGAATCAATCCCGCGAATTTGCCCCGAAGGTCGCCGCGTCGCTTAAGAACGCGAAGATTGACGAGGCGATTAGCTTGTCCGAGAAGTATAAAAAGAGTCACTTGGCGATGGTGCTCAATGCGGGCTTACAGGAATTTCGCGCCCACCAGCTTTCATCCGAGATTTCGGGTGAGGTTGTTGACGCCTCGAAACGTGCCTTGCAACGCGCCACTGCGATCAAGGTTGCTGAATTCAAGCGTGGCCTGTCAGGCTTGGCAACCATTGGTTCAACCGCGCCGTTCGTGGGACTCTTTGGTACAGTGTTTGGGATTATCAACGCCTTCCAAGGTATGCGTAGCGCCGAATCTGCCGGTATCTCGGCGGTGGCGGGTGGTATTGCCGAAGCGCTTTTCACCACTGCTTTTGGCTTGCTGGTGGCTGTGCCAGCCGTGTGGTTGTTCAATTATTTTGTCAGCAAAGTGGACAACTTTGTGGTGGAGATGGATAACTCTTCGGCTGAGCTTGTTGACTACTTTTTGAAGCAGAGAGCAAAACGGTAACATCCTGGATCAAGTCGAAACCTCCTGATACATGGAGGGGTAAGTGGCTTTTTTCGTGGTTACCCCTCCGTTAAGTTGGTTGCGCTGTCTGGAAATTTTCTATCCCAATCGCGAGCAACATAAGCTTTTGATTTGTAAGTGTGTTGTAAGTGTGTTGTAAGTGTGGAGGTTAATGTATGGGGATGTCAGCTAGTGGTGCTACCAAGGTAGAGTCGGATATCAACGTTACGCCAATGGTGGATATTATGTTGGTATTGCTGATTATCTTTATGGTTGTTACGCCGCTGTTACAATCCGGTGTCACAGTTATTTTACCGCGCGGGAAAAATCCTGTCGAAGACGCAAATATCACGAAAGATACGGCGGTGGTTATTTCTGTGCCGGAGCCTGGTTTCTTTTACGTCGGGCGCGATCCCATTCCTGGTTCAGACATGCCGAAATTGATTAGTACGATCAAGACGAGAATGGATCAACTCAAACCGAGCGATCCGCATGTGGTTTATATCAAGGGCGGGAACAATGTGCCCTATGGTGAAATCGTCAAGGTTGTTAATGCCATTCGTGACGCTGGGTTCGATCAGCTTGGCTTGGTTTCGGATAAAAAGAAAGTCGGCGAAGAGTAATTCATTTTTCAGTTTTCTTGTTAAAAAGGAGAAACAGTTATGGCAATGGGTGGCGGTGGAACTGGCGCAACACCATACATCAACGTAACACCTTTGATTGATGTGCTGTTAGTATTGCTGATTATCTTTATGGTCATCAGCCCGCAAAAGCCGCACCGCTTTGAGACCAAGGTGCCAGAAAAACCGCCTGAAGATCAAAAAGATTCGCCACCAGACCCGTTGAGTTTGTTGGTCACGATTCCCAAAACAGGTGGCGGTTACAAATTGAATCAGCAGGAAGCCAAAACCTTGCAAGAGTTGCAAGATCAGCTTTTCAAGGCGTTGAACGGCCGCCCCAATGATCGTAAAGCGGTATTTATCAAGGGACCTATCGGGTTGCCTTATGGTGAGGTCGTCAAAGTCATTGACGTGGTCACTGCGGCTGGGGCAGCGCCAATCGGCCTACAGATCGAAGATTTGGAACAGTAATTATCCTAGTAGTAGCAGTACACATTGCTGTAATAACTTTTTCGGCAAGCTTGCTGCCATTATTGATTGCCGGCGTCACGCTGGTTAATGCCTAAAATATTCTTGCACAGGGAGAATTCCGAAGACTATGAGAGTTTTCCGCACTTCCATATCGGCACTTGGTTTGACGCTGGTCGTGGCTGGGACGATGTTGACCTCGGGTTGTGAGTTTGCCAAGAAGGTAATCGCTAAGGACAAACTGAACCAGGGAACCATTGTTTACAATCAAGGCAAAACAAAAGACGCTAAACAGTATTTCAAAGAAGCAACCGAGTTGATCCCGGCCAATTCAGTGGCTTGGTTGTATTACGGTTCGGCGTTGTACAAGGATTTTCAGAACGCCGCTGGCGAAGATAAAAAGAAACTGGGTGAGGAAGTGCTGGGGATTTTTAAGAAAGCACTTGAACTTGCGCCGCCCAACGATTGCAAAATTCGTGATAGTGCAATCGGTTATATCGCCAATACTTACTCTGATCTCGAAGACGCTAATAATAATCGCGAGTGGTTATTAAAGCGTGCTGAAGGTGAGTGTGCCACGAAGGAAATTAAGGCATCCACGTTCTATTCCGTGGGGGTTAAGTACTGGCAATGTTCCTACGATCAAACGACTCGCTACCAGGACAAAGCTCAAGCAGCGACAGCCCCTTTTCATTACCGTAACATGGATTACCCCGCTGCCTTGCCTGATAAAGACAAAGCCTTGAAATGTGTAGATGAATCTATGGGGTATCTGGAAAAGGCAATTGCACAGGATGCAGAGTACTTTGACGCATATTTTTACAAAGCCTTGGTGTATCGTGAAAAGCAGAAGCTGACGAAGGAAGAGCCAAAGCGTAAAGAATATGCGGATATGGCTGAAAAGATCACCAAGCAAGCCGTCGAATTGCAAAAGAAAAAAGAAGCTCAGAAAAAGGCTGAAGAAGAGGCTAAAGCTAAACAAGGATAAAGCCGCCCCATCTCGCATGCATAAAACAGTTAGCGTTTAACTTAAAAGTTGCGCTAGCTGTTTTATTTTTTGGCAGTTTAATGAGCGGTTGCCTTGTTTAAGCGAGCTTTGCCAAGTACAATAATCCCCGCGCTGACAGCATTTAACAAAATAATGACAATGAAATAATCGCTCCTTGCTGTGAGGCTGGAATCCCTGTCGTCCGGCCTGTGCTAATAAGCAACGTCGCGCTTCGTTGAAGCCAGATATCCTCCAAAACCTAAGCAAGAGCAAGCGGAGTAACTAATCAAGCATGGACAACCCACAACGAACTGCTATCAACATTGAAGATGAAATGCGGCGTAGTTATCTTGACTATGCCATGTCCGTCATTATTGGCCGGGCGTTGCCTGACGTGCGGGATGGTCTGAAACCAGTGCATAGACGCATTCTTTACTCAATGAATGAGAAAGGATTGCTGCATAACAAGCCGTTCAAGAAATCGGCCAATGTCGTCGGTGATGTGCTCGGCGCTTATCACCCACACGGTGACACGGCGGTTTACGACACGATGGTGCGCATGGCGCAGGACTTTTCCATGCGCTACCCCCTCATTGACGGGCAAGGGAACTGGGGCAGTTTGGATGGCGATGCAGCAGCGGCTTACCGCTATACCGAGGCACGCCTGACCCGCATCGCGTCTGAATTGCTGGCGGACATCGAAAAGGAAACCGTCAAGTTCGTTCCCAATTACGACGAATCGCGCCAAGAGCCGACTGTGCTGCCGACGCGCTTCCCGAACCTGCTGGTGAATGGTTCTGATGGTATAGCAGTCGGCATGGCGACTAAAATTCCGCCGCACAATCTGGGCGAGATCATTGAGGCTACGGTTCACCTGATTCAAAACCCCAAAGCGACAGCGGCTGATTTGATGAAGATTATCCCCGGCCCTGACTTTCCCACGGGCGGGTTCATTTATGGGCGTGAGGGAATCAAGCAGGCTTACGAGACTGGACGCGGCGTGATGCAGGTGCGCGCACGGGCGGCGATTGACAAGATCGGGCGCGGCGCACAGGAACGTGATGCCATTGTCATCACCGAAATTCCGTTTCAGGTCAATAAGGCCAAACTGATCGAACAAATCGCCGATTTGGTTAATGAAAAGCGTGTTGACGGTATCTCTGAAATTCGTGATGAAACCGACCGCGAAAGCACGGCGGCCAAAAAAGTCCGTATCGTCATCGAACTTAAACGTGATGCCGTGCCGCAAATCATTCTGAACAAGTTGTATAAGCTGACGCAGATGCAAACCTCGTTCGGCATGATCAATCTGGCCATCGTCAATGGCCAGCCGCGCGTGCTCAGTCTGCTCGAAACACTCAATGAATTCGTCGCCTTTCGCCGTGAGGTTGTGCGCAATCGCACGCTCTATGAACTGAAAAAAGCCAAGGCGCGCGCGCATATTTTGGAAGGGCTGATCAAGGCGATTGACATCATTGACCAGATCATCAAACTGATCCGCGCTTCGCAAACCACCGAAGAGGCGAAATCCGGGCTGATCAAGCAGTTTGGCTTTTCCGAAATTCAGGCGCAGGCGATTCTTGACATGCAGTTGCGGCGTTTGGCTGCGCTTGAAAAGAAGAAGTTGGTGGATGAATACGAAGAAGTCATCAAAGTAATTGCCGAACTCGAAGAAATCCTCAACAACGAACGGTCGCTGCGCAGCGTCATCATCAAAGAATTGCGCGCTGTCCAAAAGGATTATTCCGATGAGCGCCGTACTAACATCGTTGATAGCGGTGTTGAATTAACTCTGGAAGACCTCATCGCGAACGAAGATGTGGTCATCACGTTGACGCATTCCGGTTACGTCAAACGTACTCCGGTGACGACCTATCGCGCACAACGCCGCGGCGGCACTGGCCGCAAGGGAATGAGCACGCGCTCTGAAGACGTCGTCTCGCACATCTTTGTTGCCTCGACGCACAGTTACTTGATGGTCTTCACTTCCCAGGGGCAGGTCTACAAATTGAAGGTGCACGAGATCCCCGATGCCCAGGCCGCCGGACGCGGTAAGGCGATGGTCAATCTGATCAATTTGCCATCCAGCGAGAAAATCGCCGGCGTCGTTCCTGTGCGCGATTTTGCCGAAGGCCAGTTCGTCGTGATGGTCACCCGCAAGGGCGTCATCAAAAAGACCGAGCTTTCCGAATTCGCCAATATTCGCTCCAACGGCATCATTGCGATTGGCGTGGATCCGGGTGACGAATTGATGAAGGTGGAGATGACCGACGGCAAGATGAAAATCTTCCTGGCCACTTACGAAGGCATGGCGATCTGTTTTGACGAAGACGACGTGCGCGATATGGGTCGCCAGGCGCGTGGCGTGCGCGGTATCAATCTGCGTGATGAAGATTATGTTGTTGGTGTCTGTGCCGTTACTGGCGATGAGCAAATGCTCTCGGTCACCAGCAACGGTTTCGGCAAACAGACGGCGTTGCGCGAATATCGCGTCACTGGGCGCGGGGGCAAAGGCGTCATCAATATCAAGACGACCGATAAAAACGGCAAGGTGATCGCCGTGATGCCGGTGAACAAAGAGAGTGGCGTGCTGATCATCACTTCGCAAGGCAAGCTTATTCGCATCGAGGCCGAACAAATCCGCGCCACCGGACGCAGCGCCCAGGGCGTCAAATTGATTGATACTTCCAGTGGTGATTTGGTCGCCAGCGCTTCATTGGTCGAACGCCAAAGCGGTCAATTGGCGGAAGATGTGATGGAGACAGCCTGAAAGCGGCAGCCGACAACAAATCATTCAACGCACGTGCAATGATTTCTCGAGACGGTCAGGCAAGTGGCAGCAGAGGGCGCGGCAGATTGTTGAGAGACAGCCTGCTCGCTCTGGCTTGCCTGTGTTTGCTCTTTTCGTTAGCTTGTCGCAAGCGTGGCACCGCCCTGCTGGAACAGGCACAACAGGCTTGGGATGGGAATGATTACGCGACAGCGGCGGCGCGCTACGAAGACTTCCTGCGGGATAATCCGCGCGATCCGCAAGCCGCGCAGGCACGGTTCAAAGCCGCCAACATCTACCTATATAACCTGAAGCGACAGGAACTGGCGATTCAGCACTACATTCACCTGATTGAGGATTTTCCGAAGGCGCCCGAAATTCCGCAGGCGCGGCAACGGTTAGCCGAAAGTTATGCCGCCGCCAAAAAACCGCGGGAAGCGATCATGGAGTATGAAAACCTGCTTCAGACCGCCCCAGGTTTTGCCGATAAGCGGCGTACTCGCTTGAATGTGGCAGACCTTTATTATGATCTAAACGAATTAGGCCAAGCGCTGGCCGAATATCAAAAAGTCATTGTCCAGGCACCTTATGACGAGTTGACGGAACGCGCCCAAATGCGCGTGGGTGGCATACACCTCATCCGCGATGAATTTGAGGAAGCCATTGCCGCTTACCAAATCGTCACCCAGCATACGCAGGATGCGGGGTTGCGCCGGATGGCCCGTTACGGATTGACTGACAGTTACGAACGTACCTACAAATACAACGAAGCCGTGAAAATCCTGGAAGGCACAGAGCCTGATCCCAAAACACCCGATTACATCAAACAGCGCGTCGCTTCTATCCGCGAATTAGAGCGCCAGCGTAACTTAACCGGGCCTGCCGGTTCACTTTCAAAACGCAGGTGATTGCCTGTTTTTTTGCCACGCAATCCCCCAAATTATTGAGGCTGCCCTTGCAATACGTCCACTGAGACCCTAGATTATGACCATTCCTTTGTGACCAAATTACGGAGCAACGTGGTCACTTCTCACGGACTATACGGGAGCAGTAATATGCTAAACCGCTCAGGTTTGGCGCACCTCATTTTTAGGAGCAAATATGGTTGCATTCAAAGGCCGTCGTCCGATGGGCGGCGGTGGCGGCGGCGGAAGGCCGTTTGGTGGTGGTGGTAGCGGCGGCGGCGGTAGCCGGCCGTTTGGTGGTGGCAGCGGCAAGCCATTTGGTGGCGGCGGTAAGTTTGGCAAGAAGCCGAAATTCCGCAAACCCTTCAAAAAGAAACTCAAGCGAAAACCGGAAGTGGCTGCTCCAGCAATGGATCAGACTGGTTTAGAGGCCCTATACCTCAAGACGTTGATGGAAGAGGAAACGCCGATTGTCGTGGTGCTGACCTCGGGCGAGAAGATCAAGGGCCTGGTGAAGTACTACGACAAAGACACCTTCAGTTTTGGACCTTCGGATGGAAGTCCCAAACTTTTCGTGCGCAAGGATGGCGTCAAGTACCTTTACGAGGAACCCTTGGAAGAGGTTGCGGAGGCTGAAGCCGAAGAGGTTGAGGACGACGAAGAAATCGAAGAAGACGAAGCTTTGGTCGCCTAACAACGTTACGGCCTGTGCGGATCGCTCGCGCACAGGCCGTTTAGTTTCTCCAGCCCGCTTCGAGTTACAAACACCCTCAGTGCTTGAAGTGGCGCATTCCAGTAAACACCATCGCTAAGCCGTGTTCATTGGCTGCCTCAATGGATTCTTTGTCCCGCATTGATCCACCTGGCTGAATCACGGCGGTGATTCCATGTTTCGCGGCTTCGTCAATGCCGTCGCGGAAAGGGAAAAATGCATCGGAAGCCAGCACGCTGCCGGGCAGGTCGAGTTGTGCTTTGGCCGCCCCAAAGCGCACCGAATCCACCCGTGACATCTGCCCCGCACCCGCGCCAATCAATTGCCCCTCTTTAGCATAGACAATCGCGTTTGATTTGACGTACTTGCAGATGGCCCAGGCGAAATGCAGCGCGCGCAATTCAGCGGGCGTCGGCTTGCGCTCGCTGACAATCTCAAACTTCTCCTCATCTAGCAGTTCAGCATCCTTTTCCTGCACCAATACACCGCCGCTGATTTTACGGAATTCGAGCGCCTGTGGATTGCTCGTCACTTCGCCCATGCGCAAGACGCGCAAGTTTTTCTTTGCAGCCAGCACCGCGCGTGCTCCCTCGGTGAATTCGGGCGCGATGATGACCTCGGCGAACATCTCCGCGATTTCCTTTGCCGCCGCTTCGTCCACGAAGTTCGTGAAGGCAATGATGCCGCCGAAGGCCGACACTGGGTCAGTGGCTTTGGCTTTATTGAACGCTTCCAATGGCGTTCCCGCCACGCCGACGCCGCAGGGGTTGGTGTGCTTGATGATCGCGCAAGCGTGCGGCAATTTGCCCAAATCAGTCGCGCCTTTGGAACGCGCTTCACGCAGAAACATACGCTTCAGTTCCATCACCAATTCCCACGCGCCATCGCTGTCAATCAGGTTGTTGTAGGAAAGCTCTTTGCCCTGCAACCGTTCGGCATTTGCCACACCCTTTTCGCCGCTGCCCGCAATGCGATAGAGCTTGGCGCGCTGATGCGGGTTCTCGCCGTAGCGCAAACCCGCCAGCGTTTGCAAATCCAATTCGATTTCATCCGGCAATTCCGTTTGCGCTTTGCCCTCCACGCCCAACGCCAAATCCAGATTGCCCGCCTGCCGCGTCCACAAGAAGCGCGCAATCTCTTTGTCATAACTGGCCGTATGCCGGAACGCCGTCAGTGCCAATTGATAACGAATGTTCAACGGCAACGCGCCGTGATGTGCATCGAGCAAAGCCGCAATCATCGCGTAATCGCCCGGATCAACGACCACGGCCACATCGTGATGATTCTTGGCCGCCGAACGAATCATTGCCGGGCCGCCGATGTCTATGTTCTCGATGGCTTCTTCCAACGCGACGTTGGGTTTTTGAATCGTCTGGCGAAACGGATAGAGATTGATCACGACTAGGTCAATCGGCTGGATGCCGTGTTCAGCCATCTTCGCCTGATGCTCGGCGTTGTCGCGAATGCCCAGAATGCCGCCGTGGACTTTGGGATGCAGCGTCTTGACGCGTCCATCCAGCATTTCGGGGAAACCGGTCAAGTCGCTGACATCGCGGACGGTCAGCCCCGCTTCGCGCAACAGCTTGGCGGTGCCGCCGGTCGAGACGAGTTCGATGTTGTGTTTGACCAGCGTTTGCGCGAATTCGGCGAGGCCGGTTTTGTCAGAAACGCTGATGAGTGCACGTTTGATTGGTTTTAGGGATTGCTCTTGCACGCTGAATGCTCCTGATTGTTGTGGCATGGCGCGAAGGCCGCGTTACGACGCGCCTTGGCTATGCTCGCGAATGAAATGGATTATTGCCCGTAGCGTTTGAGTTTACGGTAAAGCGTCGAAAGGTCAATGCCGAGTAATTCCGCCGCGCGCGTCTTGTCATCGTGTTCGCGTTCAAGCGTGTCGAGGATGTAGCGGCGCTCCAATTCCTCCAGCGTCAGCGTCTGCCCATTCAAATCACGAATCGCCAACGAAGTGGCTTGTATCTTGTGCGGCAGGTGCGCCAGTTCAATGCGTTCGTCACTGAGTGCCACGGCGCGTTCGATAGCGTTTTGCAATTCGCGCACGTTGCCGCGCCAGTCGTAGTTAATGAGCGCCTGCAAGGCTGTGTCGCTCAGCGTACGCGTTTGCACGCCGAGTTCGCGGGAATACTTGGCGATAAAGTGGCGCGCCAGCAGTGGGATGTCTTCGCGGCGTTCGCGCAAGGATGGCAGCGTGAGGCTGAACACGCTGATGCGGTAATAGAGATCGTCGCGAAAACGGTGCGCGGCGCTCTCTTCTTCCAGGTTGCGATTGGTGGCCGCGACCAGGCGCGCGTCGAAGGGCACGGGTTTCGTCGCGCCGAGCGGTAGCACTTCGCGTTCTTGTAGCGCGCGCAGCAGCTTGACCTGCAACGCAGGCGGCATCTCGCCGATTTCATCCAAAAACAGCGTCCCGCCATCCGCCGCTTTTAGCAGGCCGATCTTGTTCGTATGCGCACCTGTGAATGCGCCTTTGACGTAGCCGAAGAGTTCGGATTCGAGCAAGTTTTCGGGCAGCGCGCCGCAGTTGATGGCGACGAACGGCCCGTCAGCGCGGGCTGAATTGTAATGCAGCGCGCGGGCGATCAACTCTTTGCCGGTGCCCGATTCGCCCTGAATCAACACGCTGCCAGGGACGTTGGCGATCTTTTCGATCAGTTTGAAAATCTCGGCCAGCGCGTCCGAACGTCCGATGATTTGCTCAAAGTTGTATTTCTGTTTGAGTTCGCGGCGCAGCGAGCGGTTCTCGCGGAACAGTTCGCTTTGCCGCAGCGCATTACGCGCCGCTTGCAGGATGTCTTCGTTGATGAAGGGTTTGGTGATGTAATCGTAAGCGCCCTTGCGCAAGGCGGCGATGGCAGTTTCGACCGACGAATAAGCCGTGATCATGATGACCAGCGCATCGGGGTCGAGTTGTTTGATGCGGTCGAGCAGTTCTATGCCATCCATCTGGCCAAGGGTGATGTCGCTGATGGTGAGCGCGGGCGCTTCGGCGGCAAACAATTCCAGCGCCTGTTCGCCGCTGCTGGCCGTGAGTACGCGATAGCCGGCGTTGCTGAACAGGTCAGCCAGGATGGTGCGCATCAGGTCTTCGTCTTCGGCAATGAGAATGGAAGGTTGCTGGTTCATCGGGTTGCCATCATCGTGTTACAAGCAGTGGTTCAGACGCGGCGTGATTGACGAGGTCGTGCACCGCTGCAGGCCAATCGGTAAAGTTGAATTGGAAACCGGATTCTAACAGGCGGCGCGGCACGACGCGGCGACTTTTCAGCAACAGTTCCGTTTCGGTGCGCAGGAAAAATGCGCCCAGTTCCAGCATCCATTCTGTTGCGGGCAAGCCGATGGGCTGGTGGCAGGTTTGGCGAAACGCGCGCATGAATTCGTGATTGGGCAGCGGATTGGGCGCGGCCAGATTGAATGCGCCAGACAACTCTTCGTGTTCGAGCAGCCAGACGATGGCGCGGGCGAAATCTGCGCTATGAATCCAACTGACGTATTGCGCGCCGCTGCCTAAGGTGCCGCCGAGTCCGAAGCGCACCAAGCGCTGAAACGCCTCGAACGGGCCGCCCTGTCCGTCGCCGAAGACGATGGCCGTGCGCAACGCGACTTTGCGCGTGTGCGGTGTTTGAGCTTCAGCAAAAGCCCGCTCCCACTGCTGACAAACATCCACGGAAAAGCCCGTGCCGATGTCGCCCGTGCTTTCATCCATTGCGCGGTCGCGGGCGTCGCGGTAAATGGTCGCCGAACTGGCATTGAGCCAGACGCGGGGTGGCTGGGCGCATTGCGCGATGGCTGTGTCAATGGCGGCGGTCGAACGCAAGCGCGAAGCATAGATCGCGCGCCGATTCGTCGCGTTATAGCGGCAATTGACGCTGCGCCCGGCGAGGTTGATGACGGCGGCGGCGCCTTCCAGTTCTTTTGCCCAAGCGCCCAATGTTGTGCCGTCCCATACGACTTGCTGCGCGGGGAAAGGGCTTGGTTGCGGCGTGCGCGTCAGCACGACGATTTCATAGCCGCGCGCGGTTAGGGATTCCGCCAGAAGGCGCCCCAGGAAGCCGGTGCCGCCGGGGATGACGATGCGTTTGTCAGCTTGCATGACTTGGCTCCTTTTCAAGCTTGGGGACAAGGGTGGGGAAGGCGAGGGAAAAGACGCTGCCATCCGGTTGCGACACCACGCTGATACGCCCGCCGTGCGCCGTCACGATGCTGTGACTCACTGCCAAGCCCAGACCCGTGCCTTGGCCTTTCGGTTTGGTGGAAAAGAACGGATCGAAGATGCGTTCCAGGTTTTCCGTCGGAATGCCGCTACCATTGTCAGCAATTTCGGCGCACACCTCGTTGTCATCGCGGCGGCACGTCGTAATGCTGATGCATCCGGCGGATGTACTTTCATCAATCGCATCGCGCGCATTGAGCAGCAGATTCAAAAACACTTGCTGCATCCGGTCGGCGTCGAGTTGCAACGGTGGCAGATCACCTGCCAGCGAAGTCGTGACCGTCAGTTGTTTGAAGCGCTTGTCGAAGCGCGCCAGTTCGAGGCTTTTCAAAATCACCTGATTCAAATCGGTCGGTTTCAGTTCCGGCGCTTTGGGGCGCGCGAAATCCATCAGATCGCGCAAGACGCTTGAAATGCGGGTGATTTGCGAGAGGATCAGGCGCAGCGTCTCGCGCTGCTTTTCCTCTGCGGCGCGCGTCAGCAGCGATTGCACCAGCGAGGAGATCGCAGCGAGCGGGTTGTTGACTTCGTGGGCGACGCCGGTGGCGAGCGCGCCTGCCGTCGCCAGCTTTTCGTTGCGCACCATCATTTGGTTGATCGCTTTCAGTCGGGCGATGTCGTCGGCCATCTTGCGGCTCATCGCGTTGAAACTGGCCGCCAGCACACCAAGTTCGTCGTTGGAACTTACGGGCGTTTCAGCGCCGTAATCGCCGCGCGTGACGGCCAGCGCCGTTTCGGTCAATTCGCGCAAGGGGCGCGAGATGATTTTGACGATCAGCAGGATCAGCACCAGTGTCGGCACCAATCCGGCGATGGTGCTGAAAATCAGGAAGCGCTTCCAGCCTGTGACATCCGCGCCAAAACTCCACAACGCGATGGGCACCTGACATAGAAAGAAACCGAGCAAGCCCGTCAGTGTTACCGCTAGTGCAACTTTATAAGCCAGCGGAAAGAGACGCAGTTGATCGAGCGTAGTTTGCAGCGAAAACAATTTGAAATTTGAGATCGCATAAGCATAGATCAAAGAACCTACGACGATAAATAACGATGAAGGTGGCAACAACCGATAAAAGCCCAAGAGCGGCAGCAGGTTCACCGCCAGGATCGTGAGCGTGGAAGTTGCGCCTTTCGCTAGCATCACTGCTCCCAGTTGCTGGCCCCACAAGGTGCCGCGATATTGGCGGCGCTTGCGCGCGAGTTCGGCGAAGCCCACTAGCAACAGGAAAAAGTTGTAGCCGCCAAATACCAACGCCGCTGGTTTCAACGTGATCATGAATTGCCCGGCGCGAAAGCCCGCGAAATCCCAGAGCAGGTTGGTGAACAGCAGCGGCAAGAGAATCAGCAAGGGCAACGCGAACATCCCTACGCGCCGCCAACGCACCTGTCCGTTCTCTGGGAAGACATCGGCAAAGATCAACAGCGCATATTGCAGCGCCAAGCCGATGACGAAGCTGCTCGCCGCCCACCAGTGCCCGTTCGTGTCGGCTTCGTGAAAGCCCCAGAAGGCCAGGTCTTTGACGATCCACAGCACCATCAATCCATTGAAAAACGCGAACGCCCGATTGACGGGGTGATGCGGCGCGGCGACCAGCACATAAAAGCCGAGCGCGATGGTGATGAAGAGGGATAGCAGCAGCGTGACGGTTAGCATCGGCTGGAATGATACCAAAGGCAGCGCGCCAACGAATAACAAGGCTGACCGTCGTCGCAGCTTTTGTTCACATGCTGTTTGCTTCAATGCGGTAAAAAGCTGACGTACCGCGCCAGCTTTCCCCGTTTGCTCGACACACGTGCAATGGCGCGGCGCGCGAGCGGCATCAGTTCCGGCGTCGCCAGGCGCAATGACCAGAGGCGATATTCGCGCAAGGCCCACAAACACATCAGCCAGACTTTGGCATCACGGTACACTTCGCCCGCGCTGGTGATGACGTGCAATTCGCGCAAGCTGCGCTCGTGATCCAATTGCGGAAAGCGGGCGCGCGCTTCCGCGGAATTGGCGGCGACGAAATCAAGTTGCACATATTTCGGTTGCCGCAGCAGCCATTCGCGGATGCGGCAGCATAGATTGCAACGTTCGTCATAAAGCACGGTGAGTTGGCGCATGGATTCTCCTTTGCTGTAACGGTTAGCGCCCATTGCCGGCTTGATAAGCGAACGCTGGCTGCGGTTCGCGCACAATCGTGCAGCCATCCGGCAGGACGGGCGGCGGCGCATCTGGCAAGAGCGCGCGTTGGCGCAGGCGGTTGAAGATCAGCAGATTGCCGAAATGCATCGCGCCCAGCACCAACAGGACGATGCCGATCTTAGAAGAAAGTTCTTCGATGGCCGCGCGGGTGTTGGCGACGTCAATACCGATTTTCAGCGCCAGTGAGATATAGCCGAAGTTGATCAGATAGAAACCGACGATCAACAGGTGATTGACCGAATCGGCCAGCGCTTCGTTGCCGTGGAAGACATCTACCAAAAAGACACGGCCATTTTTGTGCAGCGTCTGCGCGACCCAGACGGTGAGCGCGATGCTGATGACCAGATAAGCCAAGTAAGTGATGACAACCATATCCATAACGACTCCTTTTCGTTTGCCGCTGTTGACGCGCACAGCGTCACGCGGTGAACCCTGTCTTGCGATTTGTTGCGGCTTTGCGCTTTGCAAAGCCGCGTTTCTGCTTCATAGAGCAGGGCATTGGGCGTGCCAGCACAGGCGAAAGGCGTCCCGCAATGCCGAATGCAGCGCGGCTAAATCGTTGCAAGGAGGCGTGCTCTTTGAATTTGAAAAAAGTTGGTTGGCGGTTGCGTGGCTGAGACCGAGTGATCAATTGCAAGTCAAAGGCTGGCGAAATGCGACTTGCCAGAAAGCGAGTGGCAAAATGCGAGAGGTCGTGCGAGGCGCGACAAAAATCATTCCGACCGCAAAATCCCCAGCGGCTTTTTCACCAGCACGTCCCAACTCGACACCACGCCGACCGCCATCACCAAGACCAGCGCCAGCGCCACGCCCAGCAAATTGACCGACGGCACAAAGCGCCACGTGATTTCCAACCCGTACTTGCTGACCGCCCAAGTCAACGCAATCGCGGCGGAAGAGCCAAGCGCGCCCGCCAGCAAACCGAGCACGCCGTATTCGACCAGCAGCGTCGCCACGATCAGCTTGCGCTTGGCTCCCAGCGTTTTGAGAATCGCCGATTCATACAAGCGATGGAATTTGGTCATGGCAATCGAGCCGACCAGGATGAGCAGGCCGCTCAAGAAGACGAAGCCACCGACGAACGTGACAGCCAGCGAGACGTTGCCGACGATGCCGCGCGCGACTTCGATGATGTCGTATACATCAATGACTGAAACATTGGGGAAACGGTCTACGAGATCGCGTTGGAATTGGGCGCGTTCTACACCGGGTTTGGGGCCTTTGAGCGCGCTGACATACATCGTCGGCGCGTTGTCGAGCGGGCCGGGGCGGAAGACGACCAGGAAGCCGGTGCGGGCGTTGCGCCAGTCTACGCGGCGTATGTTGGTGACGCGAGCGGTGATCTGTTTGCCCAGAATGTCAAAGGTCACATGGTCATTCAGGTTCAAGCCGAGTTCCTTGTGCAGCAACTCTTCGATGGAAATTTCGGCTTCACTGCCGGGCGTTGAATCCCAGAACCGGCCGGCGATGATGGTTTCGCTGGCATCGAGTTGCGGGCGATAGGTCAGCACGTATTCGCGCCCCAACAGGCCGCGATTGTCGCTGACGGCAGCACGGTCGGGATTCACCTCGCGCCCGTTGATCTGGGCGATGCGCGAGCGAATGGTGGGAATCAGCGGCGGCGCTTCGCCGGTGGCTTGCTTGATAAATGCGCCCAGGCCGCCGAGTTGGTCGCGCTGGATGTCCACCAGATATAAATCGGCGCGCGCGTTGTTGTTGAGGTCAACGTTGAATTCGTCGAGCAGATTGACTTGCAACAGGCGCACGGCGACGACGAAAAAGACGCCGAGGCCGACTGCCAGCAGGATGATGCGCGTCTGGTTGCCGGGGCGATACAGGCTGTTGACGCCTTGCCGCAACGCAAACGAAGGCAGATGGCGCAAGCCGCGCAGCCCGCGCATCAGCAGCCACGCCGCCAGATTCAACACCAGTGTCATGGCCGCCAGTCCGGCCAGAAAGAGCGCGCCGATTTTCAGCGAACCGGCTTGCCAACCAGCCAGGGCCAGCAACCCGGCGGCGACCAACGCACTGACAATGATGCGCATGGGGTCACGCCACCAACTGAGGTGGCCTTCTTCCAGCCCCGCGCCGCTGCGCAAAACGAGGATGGGTTTGATCCGGCGAATTTCCAGCAGCGGCACCAGCGAAAACAGCAGCGAGATCAACAACCCAATGCCCAACCCTTGCCAGACCGCCGACCACGTCAGGTTGAATTCAATATCGAGCGGCAGCTTCGTCGCTGGGCCGCCAAAGTAGTACGGCAACGCCAGCAGCGTCAGTTTCGCCAGCGCCAAACCAAGCAGGCTGCCGAACAAACCGAGCAGCAGTACTTGCAGCAAGTAGGCCGCCAGCACGCGCCGGTTGTTGCTGCCCAGCGTTTTGAGGATGGCGATAGTTTTCATCTTTTGGTTGATGAAGACGCGCGTGACGCTGGAAATGCCGATGCCGCCCAGCACCAGGATGACCAGGCCGATCAAGCTCAAGAAGTCTTCGACCTGCGTCAACGAATTGCTCAGGCGGTCTTGCGAGTAACGGTACGAACGCACGCTGACGAGCGGCTGGTTTTGAAAGGCAAGTTTGAGTTGCGCGCTCAGGTCGCCGGCGAAACCGTCGCGGGTTTTGAAGAGCACGCGATAACGCGCGCGGCTGCCGAAACCCAGCAACCCGACATTCGCCGCGTCGGCGTAATCAATCAACACGCGCGGGCCGAAGCTGAAGGCGTTGAGCGTATTGCCCGGCTCCTTTTCGATGACGCCGCGAATCGTGAACGGTTGATCGTTGATCAGAATTTGATCGCCGACGTTCAAGTTGAAGGAGGTCAGCACGGCCTGCCGCACCAGCGCGCCGCGTCCTTTGAGCAAGTCGTGCGAATACGGTGTGCCGCTGTTGAGCGCCAGTTGGCCGTAAAAAGGGAACTGTGCTTGCACGGCTTTTAGCTCGACCATCTTGGGCACGGCGGTTTGATCCTTGACCGGGCGAATCATCGTCGCGGTTTCAAGCATCTGGGTGTGGTCGGTGACAAACGGCAGGCCGTAAAAGCGCTTGAGAATCTGTTGCGACTTTTCATCAAAAGGCGCATTGGCGGCAACCTGCACGTCGGCGGTGAGCAACGCGCGCGACTCTTTGTTCACCGAAGCTTTCAGGTTTTGCAGCAACGAACGCAACGCCACAATGGAGCCGGTGCCGATGGCGATGCAGAGGAAAAAGAAAATCAGGCGCTGCCAGGACGAGCGCATTTCACGGCGGGCGAGATTAAGGATGAAGCTCATCGCATGGCCTCCGCAGCCAACTGCCTGGATTGGGCCTGATTCAACACGTCTTCGACAACCCGGCCATCACGCAACGAAATCTTGCGATCCGCCAAATCCGCCAACTGATGATCGTGCGTGACCAGCAACAGCGTCGTGCCGCGTTCGCGGTTCAGATTCAGCAGCAAATCAAAAATGTGCGTGCCGTTGCGCGTGTCGAGATTGCCGGTCGGTTCGTCGGCCAGCAGGATTTGCGGTTCGTTGGCGAAGGCGCGCGCGATGGCGATGCGCTGCTGTTCGCCGCCCGAAAGTTGCGATGGGTAATGATGCCCGCGCTCGTGCAAGCCGACTTCGTCCAGCAAGGCTTGCGCGCGTTTGGCCGCGCCGGGCAGGCCCATGATTTCGAGCGGCACCAGCACGTTTTCATACGCCGTCAGCGAGGGGATCAGATGGAACGATTGAAAGACGAAGCCAACGTATTGGCCGCGAAATTCGGCCAACTGGTCTTCGGTCATCTGCGTGATGTTCTGGCCGTTCAGTTCGATTTCGCCAGAGGTCGGGGCATCAAGCCCGGCGATCAACCCCAGCAGCGTAGATTTGCCGCTGCCCGATGGCCCGACGACCGAGACGAATTGGCCGCGCGGGATGTGCAGGTCGAGGGCGTGCAGGATGGTGAGTTGCTCGCTGCCGCTTTGGACAGTTTTGGAAACGTTGGTTAATCGAATCATAGTGGTTGCTGGTCGCTGGTCAGTGGTGGAGGGTCGGTTGTCAATGTC
Organism: Acidobacteriota bacterium; assembly: GCA_016196035.1. Classification (NCBI taxonomy): domain Bacteria; kingdom Pseudomonadati; phylum Acidobacteriota; species Acidobacteriota bacterium. The sequence continues at coordinate 123,615 of JACPYM010000020.1, forward strand.
CGATGATTGTTGACTATAATTCGCCAGCGCCTGGCGGTTGAGCGAATAAACGCTGAACACTGAGCACTGACCACTGACCACGAACGAATTTGCAATATGCCCTGTCGTAAATCTGAATTCAAATCGCACCTTTCTCTGGCGGGAGTTTTCCTGCTGCTGGCGTTGGCGGTTGGCTTGAGCGGCTGTCAGACAACGCCGTCGGCTACCAAAGTCGCTGAACCCGGCGCACCGGCTGTAGCGGTTGCACCGCTGCCCGCTGAGAAAGGCAAAGACAAAGACGCGCGCCCCGTCATCGTGGCGTTCGGCGATAGCCTGACCGCTGGGTATGGTCTGGCCGAAGCGGAGAGTTACACCGCTTTGTTGCAACAGCGGCTGGACGCAGCAGGCTATCAATTTCGCGTCGTGAACGCGGGCGTGTCGGGCGATACCTCGGCGGGCGGCGCGCGGCGGTTGGAATGGTCGTTGGAAGGCGACGTGCGCTACCTGATTCTGGAACTCGGCGGCAACGATGGCTTGCGCGGCTTGCCCGTCGCTGAACTGAAAAAGAACCTCGCCCAAATTATCGAAGCGGCCCAACGGCGCAAGATCATGGTGATCCTGGCCGGGATGGAAGCGCCGCCGAATCTGGGCGCGGCTTATGCGAATTCGTTCCGGCAGGTCTATCGCGAGTTGGCGCGGCAATACAGCGTGCTGCTGATTCCATTTGTGCTGGCAGGCGTGGGCGGCGACTCGGCGCTGAATCAGCCGGATGGCATTCATCCGAATGCGGCGGGCGAAAAGGTGTTTACCGAAAATGTGTGGCGAGCGTTAGCGCCGGTGCTGGCAAAGGGAAAACCTTAGATCGGTTTTCCCTTCGGTGTATGGCAAAAAGCCGCGCAGCGGGACAGTACCGCGCGCGTGAGCAAGCGGCGCTTCGGCGTTGCGTCAGTCCGCCGTGCTTGACGCACCGCTTGCTCACGCGCGCGGTACTGTCCCGGCGCGGCGCGCCTACCGTACACGCAAATGAAAACCGATCTAGTTCGCCGCAAACAGGCGCAAGACGCGCGACGACCTTTCCAAATCTCCCCGTCTGGAATTTTCGGTGATCATTTCTGGGAGCGCAGGAATGATCACCGAATTTTTATTGGAAGATTTTCTTTGATCTGATCGGCTTTGCAGAAGATTTTTAGGCACTTCAGCAAAATTGACTTGTCAGAAAGCCAAACCTACAATCCCGGCCATCACAAACACGTAATCCGCGACAATTCAACTCTAAAAAAAGGAGTGCTGAAAATGCACCTGCGCCAAACCGTCCGTCAGTATTGGCTGTCTTTGTTTCTCTCCCTGTCCCTGCTGAGTGTCCAAGCATTCGCTCAGCAACCCAATCGCAATCCCGCGCCCCCGCCAGCAGTGGCGCAACCCGCCGGGCCGACGCTCTCGCCCAGCGGACAGGTGCTCGATGATGATTTCGCCAAGTCGGTCAAAGAATGGACGACGCGGCCCGAATTCATGTCGCCGCTGGTGGATCATTTGCCCAAAGTGCAGGGCGTGCCGATGCCCAAAGACATTCTCGGTTATCACGTCGGACAACCGAAGAAGCTGACCTATACGACCGATCTGTATCGTTACTACCGGGCGCTGGCCGCCGCTTCGCCGCGCGTCAAGGTCATCGAGATCGGCAAGACCGACGAAGGGCGCGAGTGTCTGGTGGTCTTTGTCAGTGCGCAGGAGAACCTGGCCAATCTCGAACAGAATCGCCTGAACATGGCGCAACTGGCCGACCCGCGCAAACTGACTGACGCCCAAGCCAAGGAGGTCATCACGCACACCAAGCCGCAATATCATTTCAGCGGCGGCTTGCACAGCGCTGAAACCGGGCCGCCCGAAATGCTGATGGAACTGGCCTATCGGTTGGCCGTTGAAGATTCGCCCCTGATCAACACCATCCGCGACAACGTCATTGTCAGCATCACCCCCGCCGCCGAACCCGATGGCCGCGACCGCTATGTGGACTGGTACTACCGCTACAAAATTGATGAGCGCGGCGAAGAGGACAGCTTTGGCGGGCCGCCGTATTGGGGCAAGTACATCTTTCATGACAACAACCGCGACATCAATTATTCGCAGGTGACGATGCGCAATCTGCTGGATTGGTATCTGCAATGGCATCCGCCGATCATGCACGACCTGCACGAATCGGTGCCGTTTATGTACACCTTCAGCGGCCAAGCGCCGCAACAGCCGACACTCGATCCGATTCTGTATGGAGAGCTGCCGTGGTTTTCCAATTTCGAAATGTCGCAGATGATCAAATACGGCATGCCTGGCGTGTGGACGCACGGTTTCGTGGACATGTGGTCGCCGGGTTATCTGGCCTTTATGTCATCGAACCATAACGGGCTGATTCGCATGTACGAGACCTTTGGCAACGGCGGCGCGAACACGATGAAACGCCGCGTTGCGCCGCCGGAAGGCGCAGGCGGCGGCGGCGCGGGCCAGACGTCGCGCGAATGGTATCGCCCCTTGCCGCCGTATAAAGAAGTCGAATGGTCAATGCGCAACAACACGAATTACATGGAAACGGGCGTGCTCAGCGCGCTGCAACTGACTAGCGAATTTCCCAAAGTCGTACTCGAAAACTTTTATCAAAAGAGCCGCAACTCGATTGAGTCCGGCAAGAAAGAAGCGCCTTATGGTTTTGTCATCCCGGCAGGGCAGAGCGATATGACGCGCGTGACGACGCTGGTAAATATGTTGCGCGTGCAAGGCATCGAAGTTGGCAAGACGACGCTGGAATTGAAGCTGAAAGACGGCACTTATCCGGCGGGATCGTATGTCATCAAACGCGATCAACCTTATGGACGGCTAGCGAAGATTCTGCTCGAAAAGCAAAACTTCCCCGATCCCAGCTTGCGCACTTACGACGACACGGGCTGGACGATGGGGTTGATGTTTCAAACCACGGTCAAAGAAATTGGCGACCCGACGGTGCTGACCGCTGTGGCGCCACTGATTGACAAGGCCGAATACAAAGGCACGGTCGCGGGCACGGCGCTGGCCGGTTATGCCATCCCCGATTACGGTTCGAACAATCTGATCACGCTACGCTATCGCTTGAAAGAATGGCGTATGCAGGCCGCTGAGGCGGAGTTCATGTCAGGCACGCAGAAATTCCCAGCGGGCACGCTGCTCGTCACCGCTGGGGGCGACGAAGCGATGCGCAAACTTAGAGCTGTGGTCGAACCGCTCGGTCTAACCGCTGTGGCTTTGCCTGTGTTGCCGACGGTGGCGATGCACGACGTAGACTTGCCGCGTTTGGCTGTCTTTACGACCTGGGGTAATACGCAGGAAGTCGGCTGGGTGCGTCACGCGCTGGATCAGTTCGAGGTGCGCTACGATTTGATTTACAAGGAGCGCGTTAAGCAGGGGAATCTAAAAGACGCCTACGACGCGATCCTGATTCCCAACCAGGGCCGCAGCGGCAAGGGGCTGGTCTTTGACATCGAACCCAAGTCGAAGCCGGTGCCGTACACCAAGACCGACCAATTCAAGACGATGGGCACTTACGGCGAATCGGAAGACATCACGGGCGGGATGGGGCTGGCGGGCGCGGCGGAATTGCAGAAGTTTGTGGAGGCGGGCGGCGTGCTGATTACGCTCGGCGCGGCTAGTTTCTTCCCGCCGGAATTCGGCTTGACGCGCCAAATCGAAGCCGGGCGCACTTCGCCGCAGTTTTACGCGCCGGGGCCGATCATCGAAGCCGAGATTTTGCAGCCGAACCATCCGCTCTTTTACGGCTACACGCAAAAGACGATTCCGGTGCGCTATGGCAATGGCCCGTTGCTGGCAGTGCCCGAACGCGACCGCGCGCAGCAAATCCTGATGCGCTATCCCGGCGGCGATAAATCTGTCTTGAGTGGATTGATGCGCGGGGCGAATGAAATCACCAACCGCCCGGCGATTGTGGATGTGCCGGTCGGGAAGGGGCGCGTGCTGATGTTTGCGGGGAATCCGTGTTACCGCTGGCAGAATCACGGCGAGTTCGGAATGCTGTTCAACGCTGTGCTGCATTACAACGATTGGGGCGGAATGAAGAAATAAGAATCAAGCCTTACGCAAAAGAGTCTGGCGTTCAGGGTTCACCCTGAACGCCAGACTCTTTTGCGTAAGGCTTGGTATTTTATCCGTCACAACGAAGACTACTTGCCCTCGAGCTGTCTGATCTTGAAGAAAACCAGCCCGGCTAGGAACAGGATAAAGAAGAGTGATACCGCCAATCCCTTACGCCTGAACCCCAATTCAGATAGTGCTGATAACCCAGCTTGGTAGCTCTTTTGAGCGATTGCCAACCCGGGCTGGGAGACTTTCTCGACCTCTGCGGTGGAAACTGAATGAATCAAAACCCGGACATTGGTCAGACTGTCTTTGGCATCTTTGAGGTCAAACTTGGCGCGACTGATTTCCATACCAGCCCTTTCGGCACGCGCGAGGATGTCCAGCGCATTTTTATGTGCGCCCGCCAATTCATCTATGGTGGCACGGAGTTGCGTGGCGGTCTGATAGCCTTTGTCGCCTTCGTTATGGCAACTGGCGCAGGTCGCCGCTTTCCCGGTGCCGATCATCTCGTCATGCGGCGGCAAAATCTCGTGGTTGCTGTGGCATTGCAGGCATTCGCCCACGCCCATCGCGTCGAAGATGTTCTTGTGGGGACTGGCTTGGAAAAGCGTGGCCTGGCGGACGTGGCATTGGCCGCAGACATTCGCCACCGAAGCCACGCCGGGCGGCGTTGCGCCGTGGTTGCCGTGGCATGTGTTGCAGGTCGGCGCGGATTTATCTTGGCGTTCATAGAGCGCCTTGGCGTGCACGCTCTTTTTGTATTTCTCGAGTTGATCGGTCGGAATCTTATAACTCTTCATATACTCGGCATTGCCATGACAGCTTCCGCAAGTCTCGGCCACATTGGTGGCGAAGACCTTTGATTGCGGATCGTTGTTGGCGCGGATGCCGTGATGACCGTGGCAACTGATGCAGGTCGCAACATTCTGATCACCGCCTTTGAGCAGTTTGCCATGCACGCTGGTCGCGTACTCGCGCTGCTGATCAACGCGCAGCGAGGGGTTGAAGGTTTTCATGAATTCGGCATTGCTATGACACTTGCCGCAAAAGTCCGGCACGTTGGCGGGCTTCGGCTTCGCCACAAAGCCCTTGCGCGGATCCATCGCGCGCCCCGGCTCGTCCTGGGTCGCATCGCCGCCGTGGCAGTTCGCGCAAGAGAGGCCACGAGCCTTGTGTATGTCCTCTTTCATCAGGCTCACCGGTTTTTCAAAATCGCCTCCCATCTGCGTATGGCATTCGACACAAGAGTCTTTCTTTTGCGCCGTCGCCGTGCCCATTGGCGCAACGCCCAACAGCAGCATTCCACCCCACGCGCTCAACGCGACCAGGAAAAGCTTTCCGGCCCGGATGATGTATTTGCTTGTCTCGCGGTTTTTCATGCTTCGATCTCCGTCAATCCAGATAGCCGTACACCGTCATCACGACAATGAAAAGCACGACTAAGATGCCGATGATGGTGAAGGCGGGTTTGCTTTTGCCTTGTGGCGACGGTCTGTCGAGAAACGGCACGAGCAACAGCAGCAGCCCGCCCAGGGAGAAAGCCATGATGCCGATCACTTCGCCGTCGAAGATCCAGATTTTCGCCGGGATCAGCTTGAGCGTCTGGAACATAAAGAGGAAATACCATTCCGGCCTGATGCCCGCCGGGGCTGAGGCAAAGGGATCGGCCTTCTCACCCAATTCCCACGGAAAGAACGCTGCCAGCGCGGCCAGTACGCCAACCGCCAGAATCCAGCCGATCAAATCCCGGAGCAGAAAATTGGGGACGAACTTCATGGTCTTTAGCGGTTTGCCTTCGAGACTCGGCGGCACGCTCATCCCATGCTTTTGCACCAACAGCCCGTGCAAGCCGAACAGCGCCAAGGTGAGTGCCGGCAGCACCGCGATGTGAAAGCCATAGAAGCGCGTGAGCGTTGCGCCCGTCACATCATCGCCGCCGCGCAGGAATCTGAGCAGGAAGTGGCCGACGACCGGCACGACGCCGGCAATATCCGTCCCGACTTTAGTGGCGAAGTAGGCGAGCTTATTCCAAGGCAGCAAATAGCCGCTGAACCCGAAGCCGAGCATGATGAACAAGAGCAGCGCGCCGGTTACCCAGGTCAACTCGCGCGGTGCGCGGTAGGCCTTCAGGAAATAGACGCTGAACATGTGAATGAAGAGCGTCGCAATCAGCAGGTTCGCCGACCAGCTATGGATGGAGCGGATGAGCCAGCCAAATTGCACATCCGTCATAATAAACTGGACGCTCTCGAAAGCGCTCTCGGCGCTGGGGCGGTAATAGAGCAACAGCAAGATGCCGGTGGCCGCTTGCACGCCGATCAGAAAGGCCGTCATGCCACCGAAGTAATACCAGATGCTATGGCGATGAATTGGGACTTCTTTCTTGTGCGCCAGTTTGGCGATGGCGGCCAGGCCCAGACGTTCATCAAGCCACTGCGTGAGCCGCTCTGTGCGGGTGAGTGTCGTTTGCGCTTGTGAGTTCATCATCGTGCTATGCCTTGGAAATAATCACGTCATCGCCACGAACGTTGACTGTGTATTCTTCAAGCGGACGCGGCGGCGGGCCGCTGATGTTTTGTCCGTTCAGGTTGTAGCGTCCGTTGTGGCAGGCACACCAGATGCCTTTGGCCTCGGGCTGATATTGGACGATGCAATCCAGGTGGGTGCACACCGCTGAAAGGGCTTTCAGATCGCCGGTTGGCGTGCGGATGAGGATGACCGGTTTGTTGCCGAATTTGATGATCTTGCCGGAGTTGACGGCAAACTCATTCAGCTTGCCCGCTACCACCGAGTTCTGCGTCGCCTCGATGACTTGAGGCGGGATCACGAATTTGATCACCGGATAAAATATGGCGACCAGCGTCGCCCCCGTGCTGGTGCCCAGCAAGTAATTGAGAAACTTTCGTCGTCGGGTAAATTCCGGCTCCATCAGCAGCCTCCTTAAGGCTTATACACAACGTAAGGGCAGACCTGCGTGTCTGCCCCGGTGGCAGCAAGCGGACTCGTCGGCGTCAAATTCGACCAGGGCAGACACGCAGGTCTGCCCCTACGTTTATCACCAATTGAACCTAACGAATGTGACTACTTCATTGAGCGCCGCCCTTTTTACTGTGGCAATCAGTGCAAGTTGTATCTTTCAGATCGCCCAACTCAATCGGGTGTACGAAATCTTTTCCATTCCCGCCCATGACCTGTGCTTTCCCCTCTTCCTGGCTGATGACCGTATGGCAGATCGAGCAATCCTTGCGGATGACCTGGCCCGTGCGGCTCTCGAACTGGCCGCCATGACAGCGGAAGCAACCGGCTGAGTAATAGTGGCCGATGTTTTCAGGATAGCTTTGCCAGTTCGCTTTCATCTGGGGGAAGAAATTGGTGCGGTAAATTTGTTGCGCTTCGGCGATTGAGGCTTTGATAGCGTTCTGTTTCTGGGCGAACAGTTCCGGGTATTTGTCGCGATAATAGGCGCTCAGCGTTGCCTCAATTTGCTGACTTGCTTCGGACTCAGTCGCATAAGGTTTTACGAGTGCTTCGACTACCTGCTGTTTGAGGAAGGGCAGCGAAACATCCAGTTTCCCGGCCAACATCGAATCGCTCACGGCGCGATCCGGCGGGTTGAAAGTGTGCGCTGAACGGTTGTGGCAATCCATGCAATCCATCCGGCGCTTCGGCAGCGCGGTCAGTTGCGCGGGCGTCAAGGTTGAACCTTTGGGATAGTACTCCGTTACCTGGCCGTTCATATCCTTCAACCGGACATAGGCAATTTCTTGCTGTTTATCGTCAGTGGCGGCGTAGGTCAATTCATTGCCGATATTCATGTGCCAATGAATGCCCGCCGTGATGCCGGTGGTTGGGCTGCCGCCGCCAACTTTGATCAGCATATTGATCTGGCGGGGCGTGTTTTTTTCGTCGTCGCCATAGTGGGTGAAGGTCTTTAATTGGCTGCCGAAAAACTTCTCTGACCAATGGCAATCGCCACAAGTTTCGGAAGCCGGACGTAACTGGCCCAGCGGTGACGGAATGGGCCGATGATAAGTATTACTCAGTGCTGCATAGGCACGCCGTACCCCGGCGAACTTCTGCTTAAAATACGAAGGCGCGCCCGGCCCCACATGACACTCAACACAGGCGACGCGCGCGTGCGGCGAAGTTTGGAACGCTGTGAACTCCGGATTCATCACGGTATGGCAAGTCTGACCGCAGAAGCCCACTGACTCGGTTACTTCAAAAGCCTGGTAACTGCCTACGGCGCTCAACGGGATCAGAATGAATGACAAGCCCAGGAAGAAACCAAAGATACGCCGATGCCTGGCGTTATTGAAATCAAGGCGGGGGTACCGCAGGATTGTAATCGTTGCCAATGATCGCCGCCGCCGTCTTTCGAGCAGCATTCCCAATGGAATGAGGGCCAAGCCGAACAGCATGAAGACTGGGAAGACGACATAAGCAAAGATGCCGATATAGGGATTGGGCCGCTTCGACCAAAGATCGTTGAGCACCAGAAAACTAATGCAGCCCAAGCTGAAGATCGCCAAGGCCGCGCCAGCCCAAGAGAGGTAGTTGCGAAATAATCCGGGAGCTTCCTGTGATGGTTGTTGATTCATGGGTATTCCCGTCACCCGCAGCATTGACGCCCGGGGCTTCAAGGAGTGCCGGACGCATATAGGCCTAGCTACTCCAAACAGTCTTAGCGTGTTTATTAGTTCAGCAAGGGGGACTGCGAGGTTTCTGCGGAGCGGAGAGCGCGCCTTCAAGAGGTGCGCTCTCCGGGAATCAAACAGTTCTTACTTTGATAGTGGCTCAGAGGGGAGAGAACGTTTGTAGTCCCGGCTTTAGCCGGAAGGCTTAGCGCTTGACGCTTCCGGCTAAAGCCGGGACTACAAACTCTCCCAGTTGAGCCACTACCCTTACTTTTTACCAAGGCTGCGGACATACGCCGCCAATTGTTTATTATCTTCCGCACTGTTCTTACTGCCGAAAGCTGGCATCTTGTCCTTGCCTTTGGTGATGATTTCGAGCAGCTTGGCATCCGTTAGCTTCTGCACTTCGGGTGTGTTGAAGGCGCGCACGTTCATCTTCTTGCCAGCCGCAGTATTGCCACTGCCATCCAAAGCGTGGCAGGCCGCGCATTGTTGCGCATAAAGGCTCTTGGCATCGGCCGCCTTAACTGCGGCGCTCGATGGTTGGGCGCTCGTGACTAGCAGCGCCAGTGTTGCCGCAGCCAGCACGGGGAAAACAACTTGTTTGATTCGGTTGGTCATACAGAACTCCTGTTCAAAAGTTAGAAGGTTAAGCGCAGGCCTGTCGTGACGATATTCGACCGGTAATCCTGCACAAAGAAGTTGCGTTCGTTGTAACTGAAATGCCGATAACTGACATTGAGCGTCGCGTGACTGTTGAAATGGATCGCCAGCCGCGCTTCGGGGTTATGCCGTTCCAACGGGAAGGACGTCACGATGTCGTTCGGCCCGGTGACCGGTGCATTCCCCGGCGCCCCGTGATCGTGGACGTAACGATACACCAGCAGCAAATCTACATACTTGGTAAGCGGCACCCGTGTGTCCAGGAAGAAGAAATCCTGTTTCGCGTAGAAGAGGGATTTTCCTGTGCGCGCCTGGCTGGCGATAAAGTAGTAGATGTTGGCGGTTGAGAACAAGTGATCGTAGTTGTAGCCGAAATTGACGAACAGCTTGTCCTTGGGTTCCCAGAGTGTTGAAAACGAGATGGCGCGATAATCCGAATCGTTTTCGACGAATTGCGTGGGGTTGGTGCGATCCGTCGTTGACACTGTTCCGGTGAACGAAAGTTTGTCAGTCGCCAGATAGCTCAAGCGCGCCCGCACGCGTTGGAAATCCATCGGCGAGACCCGCACAAACACGTTGTCGGCTTGTCCCTTCTCGTAATCAAAGAAAAGGTTGAACCGATCTACCGGGCGTATGCGAATGCTGCCGATGGCGGTATTGGTGTTTTGCGTGTCGGACTCAGCGCCCGTGAGGTCGCTGGTTGCGACGTCGCGATGCGTGGTGCGCCAGCCGATATTGGCTGACAGCTTCCGGCCTCTGGAGTACTGCAAATCCAGCGTGTTCCAGTAAGACGACAAGTCAATGACACGCGTACAGAAAAAACCTGTCGGCACCGCGAGCGTACAGGGCGCGAAGGCGCTCGTCGTCGTGGTGGTGATCGGCCCGGTACCGGTTTGCGTTTGGGTAATCCGGCTGTTGATGCCTTCGCCAGTGATCGTGTAATTGGAAACCCGGAACGTGTTGTTCAGCGTCAGATTGTCAGTCAGGTCGAGCGAAAGGGCCGCGTCGAAACTCGAACTGGGGCGTTTGGCCTTGCTGTTCCCAACGTATTGTTGAATCAACGTGCGCTGATTCGCCGTGGTTGTCGTACCCGTCAGCCGTTCAATCAAAAAGCCCCGCAACAATTCCTGCCCATACATCCCGCGCGCGACCACATGGACGCGTTTGGCGAACGAACCGCGCAAACTGGCGCGGCTGATCGAGGCGTGCGAATCCGTCGGTTCGGGGCGCGTGAACGTCGTCACGGTTGAGAGGTCGTTCGGGTTGACGACCCCGGGATTGCTCCCGCCCGGCCAGGCATAAGAGGTGTCCCACTTATAGGCGCGGAACATTTCTTCAGCCGAAAAATCCCAGCCGCGATAGGTCGCGTCAATACCCAGCCGATAATCATTCGATTCCCAGCGGCGCTCGCCGGGAATCGGGAAGATGTCGCTGCTGTAGCTGGTCGTAATCGTTGAAAAGCCCTTCGCCATCGAACGGTTGTAACCCATGTTGATGCGCACCGCGCGTTGCGGGAACAGTTTCAAATTGAAGTCTGACATCTGTTGCCGCGTGTCAATGTTGTGCGCATTCAACGAAAAGTTCGGCAGGTAGCGGTAATAGTTCAGCCGCCGCACCGAAGCGTCAAATTTATAGAGACGCTTTTTATCAATGCGGAAGTTGAAAGTTTGCTGCGGGTCACCGCCCAGGCCGGTGGCGTCGGCGTGCATGAAGTCATACAACGGCCCCGCGCCCGTCACCGAACGCGAATCGAGCGAATACTCAAACAGGCGCACCCCGTCGCGGATGTCTACATCCGAAAGGAATTTCGCCCGGCTGCCCTTCACATCGGTTGAACGGTAGCCGAATTCGAGCGAAGAGGTCACCGAATAGTCGCCCATCATGCGGCCTGTTTTCGGCTGCTCGACCTTTTCGCCTTTTTTCAAGGCATTGGTGGCGCGTTGCAATTCATCCACGCGCTCTTGAACCTGCTGGCTGCTCTCGGCTTTTTCGACGGTGGCCTGGGCCAGCACTGTCCAGGCGTTGAGCGCGAACGCCAACGCCAGCAGCGCTACTTTGAAGCCCAAACGGTTCAGCCAGACCGGGTGTAATAACTGATTTGATTTTCTAGTGTTCATGTTCTTCCTCCGCTGCATTGGTAAAACAGACTTGTGTACGTTCTACCGGTTGGCCTTACCGCCTCAAGAATGGGTCTATATTCGACCCGTGAATCATGAAATGGCAGTTGGTGCAATTCTGTATGCGCAACTGGGTGATGTCGTGGAAGGACGGCGTGGGTGGCCCCAGTCCTGTGCCTTCTTCGGGCAGACCCGGCGTATTGGAATGGCATTCCAAACAGAGGAAGCGAATCTCGCTGCGTTTGAGCAATTTCGGATTGGTCGAGCCGTGCGGCGTATGGCACGCCTGGCAGCCTTCGACCTTGATCGGCGCATGCTCAAAGGCAAACGGTCCAGCTTTATCGGTGTGGCACTTCAGACAGGAGTTGTCCCCGCCTGCCCATGACCGCAATTGTTTGGCCTGGAAACCGCCGTGCTGGTTGTGGCAGTCAGAGCATTTGATCGCGCCTTCCGGTACTTTGTGGTGGAAGGGACGCGCAAAGGCGGCCTTCTGATCCTGGTGGCATTTATAGCAGCCATTCGGTTGGTCATCGCGCAGCAGGAATTCCGTCCGTTTCGGCGAATGAGAGGAATGGCAATCAATACAAGTAACGCCGTGGCGGCCATGCTCGCTGCGGCGATAATTGAACCGTTCCTCGCTGCGGCCTTGCGAACCTTCATGGCACTTCAGGCAAGAGGCCGAAGCCGCCGCCGGAGAAAGCTTATCCAGCGCCACCATTTGGGCGGCTTTGGCGCGGGTTTCATCCGATAACAGCGCGCTAGCTTCGGCTTCTTTGCCTTCTTTGTTCAGCTTTTGTACGGTTTGGTAATACTCGACGTGGGCTTTGGCGCCACCGTGACAGGCCTCGCAACCCATCGCTTCAGGTTTGCCATTCGGTGTGATGGTCTTGCGATGCGCTGTCGTCTGGTAATGCGCCGCCTGGTTGGTGTGGCATTCCGCGCAGGATGAACTACCGACGTATTCTTCAGGGTTCGTTGAGAAAGGTAGTGTCGCAGCTTCAACGCTGCCCGCGTTGACGGTCGCTGTGGCGACGGGTTGGGGTGATTTTGAACCTCGGATGAAGGTCACCAACTTGGATGACAAGAATGGCAGCGAAACCGAGGTCGAGAATAGCAACACAAGCGCGAGTTTGAGAATTCGCATAATCTCTCCTAGCTGTTTGCTTGAAAATCGCACGGGTGAATCCGTGACCGCCGCCCGAAATTATCGGGCGGCGGATTTGGTTAGCGCGTCAGTCGCAGGTAAATCCCCAGGGTATTCGCATCGTGTCCGGAATAACGCGAATCCAGTAAAAGAAAACGCCGCCCGTCCTGTGATGCCGGAAGCGCATCATTCGGATAGGGGGACAGCCCGTCCCAGGCGTAATCATTCAGGCGATAGGGTTCATAGAGATACCGCACGCCTAGCGCCACCTGGGGTGTGAATTGGTAACTCAAATCAAGATTGACTTCCTGGAAGCGCGTCTTGGCGTCCGGGAACGGGAAAGCCGTGGCATTGAGCGCGCTGCCGGCGAGCGGCGTACCGGGGTTGACCGTATTCAGCCGGGTGTTGCCGAAAGCCAGCGCGTAATGCAGGTCAAGGAAAAGCTTCTCTTTTGCCAGGTAAGTCGTGACGCCCGCGCCAAAACTATCCACCACGTCACGCTCATCACGATTCCAGCGATTGTTGAGATCGAAGGGCACCGCCGTTTTCGCGATTTGATTCAACGAAGAGCTATAACGGTCGCGTGAGTAGTTGGCATAAAGGGTGGTGTTCTCCAGTGCGGTGTAGAGCAAATCCACGCTCCCGCCGCCTTGCACATATTTCGTCAGCCCAAAGAAATTCTGATCGAAATCATCACCGCGATAACTGAAGGTGCCTGCAATGCCGAGTTCCGGTTTGACGTGATATTGCCATTGCATATTCACGTTCTGGCGCAGCCGTTTGGATTGGTCGAACAGTCGCAATAACTTGTATTCGAGCACGCCCGGATCGTAGGTTTGCGGCGTGCGGTCGGAATAGTGGTAATCAAGCTTGCCCGAAAGAGCGTTACTGTGCCGGTAGGAAATTTCTGTTCCGACACTGTGCTCGTTCGTGCGCCCGGCTTGCCGGTTGCGCCGGTTCCAGCCTTCCCATTTGTAATCGAAGCGCCAGTTCACCGGCTTCGCCAGGTTCCAGGTGGCCTCTGCCGTCGCGGTTTGCCGCCGGAAGGTGAGTGGCTCGTTTTCAATCAGCTTACCGTTGATGTTAGGACGCCAGTACGATTCGCCAAACGCCGCATAGCCGGGGAAGAGAATCTCTGGCGTCTGGTTGTCGTTGAGATAAGAACGGTAATGCAGATTGGCCGTCCACCGCTTGCTCAGTTGCGTGGCAAAGACGTGGTCTTGCGTGAAGATGTCCACCGCGCCTTCCAAACTCGGACGCGGCAGCGCCTTCGTATCAGTGATGGAGGTGCCAGCGGGCAGCCCCGTGGCGACAACGGCACTGTTCAAGGTGTAAGGCACAAAGGCTTCATTCTGCCGCCAGAAGCTCCAACCCAAGGCACTCGCCCAGCGTGAGTTGTGCGGCAAGTCAACGAAACCTGAAACCAGGAAACTGTTCGATTGATTGTCCGGCGGCAGCGCAAAGATGCCGCGCGAAAACGCCGCGCGGTCAAACACGCCGCCCGAACCGGTCGCTTGCAAATCAGTCGCCCGGAATGGATTGTCGAACGTGAGCGAGGCGATGCGGTTGTCGAATTTCGAATACGTGTAATCGAAATTTACCGCCCATTTCGCGCGGGTATAAGACGTGCCCAGCGTGACTTGGTTGTGCCGGTAATTGACCTGTTCCGGCAATTCAGCCGCGATCACGCGGAAGGTATCGCCAGTGGCGATGCCGATGCGCTCGTAGCTGCCGGTGCCGAGCGGCTTTGAACCAAACTTGCGTTGGTTCATAAAACGCAGATGCGCGCTCCAATGCTCAGTTAGATGGACGCGCTGTTCGGCTTTCAGCGTTTGCCGTTTGACCTGCAAACTCACCAGCGGCGCGCTGGCCACGAAGCCGCGCACGGCTGCGGGTAAGTCGGCGTTGGGCGTGTTTTGCAGCGTCTGCTGAATTTGATCGGGAATCGTCAGCACCCCGGGCGTGGTCGAACTGTAGAGCGAACGCGCGCCGGCGGTGTAAAGGTGCGGCAATCCAGCCCATTCGACCGTCGTGCGGAAGTCGCCGTATTTGCCGAAATCGAGCAGATACCGTTGATCCAATTCACCCGGCCCGCGCCCGATAAAGCGGAAGAAGGCGGGCGAAGCTTCGGGGTTGGCCACCACTTTAAGACGGCGGAAAAGGAAGCCGTCGCGGACTTGCCGGAATTCCTCAAACTTCGACGGGCGCGCGCCGCTGACATTGGTGAATTGCCCGCCCAGTTCAAAGGTGTATTTCATCTGCTTAAAAAGACCAGGCGAATCCGGCCCTTGCTTGGTGGCGGTGGTCTTACTGGCCGGCTTGTCGGCTTTCTTGTCAGTCTTGCCAGCCTTGTCAGTCTCTTTGGCGCTCTCCTTTTTGGTTGTTGTGATGGTTGGATCGGACGCTTCAGCGAGCGTTTGTGCCGGAGCAGGCGCGGGCCAAAGCAGCAGAGTTGCAAGTAGTGCGTAAGAACATAATTTTATTTCCCGGATGATCTTCATAACTCCTCCTTTGGCTCCCGCCTAGCGTTGCAGATTGATGCCCGAAGGGTGATTCGAGCCATGAATTGCCGCATGGCAGGTCGCGCAGGAACGATTGAGCGCGAAGGCCGAGTTGGGCAGACCCGCCACGGTTTGGTGGCGTCCCTGAATATGGCATTGCTGGCACAGCATCGGCGCGCGCGCCACGAGCAAAGCTGTATTGTTCGAGCCGTGCGATTTGTGGCAGGTGGTGCAACCTTCACGCACGGGCGAATGTTCGTACAGGAACGGGCCACGTTTCTCGGCGTGGCACTGGTAGCAGGTCTCGTTGATGCTGCCGGTGCGCATCATCTTCTCGCCGATAGAGCCGTGTGCTTCGTGGCAGGCCGAGCAACTCTGTTGATGCTCGCGGTTTTCGTTACGGAAGAGATGTGTCGAACGTTGGAACTGCGCCTTTCTGACATCGCCGTGGCATTGAAAGCAGGTGTCGGCTTCGGTGCGCATCTTCAACAGCTTGCCCTCGGCCTGGTTGGTGGCGAAAAGCTTGCTGTCGGAGGTGGGCACGGCCGGAGCGTGATGCATGCTGTGGCAACTCAGGCAGGACATTTTGGCGGCTTCGTGTTTGCTGCCGCGCCAGACGGTGTGTTCCTTCATCTGGGAGTGGCATTGCATGCACGTGGTATTGGTTTCCGCCGGGGTCAGTTTGTCGAAGGCAACCATGCTGGCAGCCTTGGCTTTGCTCTCATCGTTCATGAGCGCCTGGGCCTCCGCGTCCTTGCCTTCCGCCGCCAGTTTTTGGGTGGTCTTGTAATACTCGACATGCGCTTTCGCGCCGCCGTGGCAGGCTTCGCAACTGCGCAAATTTACTGCGGCTTTAGCGGATTGCGCTTTGTGATGCGCTGTCGGCGCAAAGCGCGCGACTTGATCAGCGTGACATTCGGCGCAGGAGGCGCTGCCCACATATTGGCTGACATCCGTCGAGAACGGTAAGGCCGCCACCGTCGCTTCAAACGGTAGATTCGCTGGTTTTTTTTGACCGCTCAGTGCTGTCAACTGGGTCGAGAGAAACGGTACTGCAATTGAGACAGAGAATAACAACACGAGCGCAAGTTTTATGACTCGCATAAGCTCTCCAATCAGATTGAGCGGATGACGTTAGTTAAATTGATTATTGATTCGGATAAAGTTTGGCGCGCAACGCGTCCTTGAGCTTCGTGCCGTTTTCAAAAGCGGCGTCGGCTTTCTTGCGGACAATTTCCAAATTAAATGTGTGCCAGGCGATTTTGGCTTCGGCCAACATTCCCTTGGTGACTTTCATTTCGCGTTCGTAATCGGTCATTTCCAACTTACGATTCCTGGCTTCATCTACCAGGCGTTCGGCCCACAGGGTCACCATATTGGCGCGCCCAATGGCCTGCATCGCTTCTTCAGCCTGGCCGGGAATCTCCGGACGTTTGGGCATCAAAGCGTTGCTGGAATCGTGACAACTGGCGCAGAGTTTGGCGGTTTGTTCGGGTGTGTAAATTACCTCAGAAGCCATGTGCGCGTGACAGGTGTTACAGCTTGGACCTAATCCCGCTGCTTGAAGGTTCTGAGAATGCTTGCTTCCGACATAAGAATTGGTGATTTCCCGATGACAGGAATTGCAGGTTTGGGCGAGGTTTTTCGGATGCAATTTGCTTTGGGCATCATTGGCTAACTGCACTCCGACATGCGCTTGTTTGGCCTCTTTGCTCGTGGCGTCACCGCCGTGGCATTTTTCGCACCCAATCGCTTTTTCTTTGTGCAAAGAAATATGCCATTCGGCATAGCGGCTGGTGACCCGGTAAGGAGACATCAGCTTTGAGTGACAGACCACGCATTGGTTGTTTTTGAAGGCAGCCAACACATCTTGCGCCGCCACCGTTGATGGCTGGTTGGAATACCAACCCATCCCGCCCACGATCAATCCCACCAGTAGAATCATTTTCTTCATGATGAACCTCCTGTTCTGCTCGACTGCTGAGCCAGGCTCAATCCTTCCACTTGGCGGGCTGCAAATCAGGTGCCAAGAGAGATTTAGCGCAAACTGCGGAATACTGCGCTTTTGCGGGGAAGTCAGCGGTGTTCTGAGCGGTGGAATGCGTGTAAATCCACAGTAGTGAAACTCGTACAGCATAGGCATCTAGCTTGCTAGAGCACCTGGCAAGGATTTATTGAGGTATTTTTCCATGTTTCGAGAATTGGCAGCGACAGCAATTCAGCCCGGCGCTTTTCCGCGCCGTTTGGGCAGCTATGGCGGCACCACGTATGGCCCGCTCGTGGTTTGTGTGGGCGGGATGCACGGCAATGAGCCTGCGGGTGTGCGTGCTTTGGAGCGCGTGCTGCAACACCTGCGACAAACCCGTCCGCCTTTCAATGGCAAACTGGTCGCTTTGGCTGGGAACGTCGGCGCTTTGGCGCGCGGCCAGCGCTTTGTGCAGCGCGACTTAAATCGCATGTGGTCGCCGGCGCGCATCCGCCAATTGAAAACCGGCAACCTGCTGGAAATCGAAACCGCCGAAACGGCTGAGCAGCGTGAGTTGCTGACCGCCATCGAAACCGAGGTGGCCGGGAAATTCAGCCAAGCCGTCTTTCTGGATTTGCATACGACCTCTGCGGCAGGCGCGCCGTTCGGCCTGATCAGCGATACGCTGGTCAATCGGCGTTACGCACAACGTTTGCGCACACCCATTATTCTGGGTTTGGAAGAGAGCCTCGAAGGCACGTTGCTGAATTATATCAATGAACTCGGACACGCGGCGCTGGGGTTTGAAGCGGGACAGCACGCGTCGGCCCTGGCGCTGAAAAATCACGAAGCCGCGCTCTGGACGACGTTGGTGACAGCCGGTTGTTTGCCGCCTGAACACGTCCCCAATTGGCACGGATTGCAGCGCACTTTACGCGAAGCGAGCCGCAGTCTGCCGCCCGTGCTTGAGGTGCGTTATCGCCATGCCATCCGGCCTGCCGATCAATTTGTGATGGAGCCAGGGTTCGTCAATTTTCAGCCGGTAGAGCGCGGTGAGTTGCTGGCGCACGACCGGAATGGCGCAGTGCGCGCGGCAGAGACGGGGTATTTATTTATGCCGCTCTATCAGGCACAAGGCGAAGACGGATTTTTTCTGATTCGCGCGATTCGGCCTTTCTGGCTGGAGTTGGCGGCTTGGTTACGGCGCTTGCGCCTGGATCGGTTGTTGGCCTGGTTGCCCGGTGTGCGGCGTTTGCCCGAAGACAAGAACTCACTGCTGATTGATCCGCAAATTGCGCGTTGGTATGTGCTTGAGATTTGCCACCTGCTCGGCTTTCGCAAACAGGCGCGCCAGGGAAATAAGTTGCTGGTCACGCGCCGCCGCCAATCCGAAGCAGATTGAGACGTCTGCGTGCACAGCGGCGAAACGGCAATTGTCCATCACGCAATAAACAATTGCCGCGCCGCTGTTCTGCCCAAGGTGCAATAAGGAAACTCCTATGCATACTTCCTTACCGCGACTGCGGGCAAACTGAAAAAGAGTTTCGTGACCACGGAAAAGAGTCTCAGGTGCTGGTCCGGCCCTTTTCCGTGGCGTGGAGTGTGAGGTTCGCCTGAAATCAGAGTTGCCTCACCCACTGTCCAAAATCGCAGTCAGGTTTGCGGCCTGGCGACGAAGGCGCGTTACTTTTTCACGCTATGTGATTTGTGGCTTTTCTTGTGCTTTTTCTTGGCCACGGGCGTGACCGCCGTGCGGCTGGTCTGTGCTTGCAGAACCGGCTTGGCTTTGGCTGCCGCAGCGTGCGTGCCAGCCAAAGCGCCAGCCGCCAGGAACAGGGAAAGCGAAAGCGTTGCGATTGTCTGTTTCATATAGGTCTCCTTACGGCTCGGTTAAAAGAGCCGTCTCTGTTTGTGGTGGTACTCTCATTCAAACCAGCAGCGAGTAGTGGCATTTGCCGGTGACGCTGGCGCAAAGACTTTGGCAAGGCCTGTGCCGCACAAATCAGCAGTATTGACAGGCATTTCAGCGCACACCTCTAACCACTCGGCGGTCAAACAGCCGCTTCGGATGAAACTGCGTTGCCGTTTGTGGCGCTTTTGTTACGCCCCAACAAATGCGACACGCACAACTGCCTCGTTAGGCAGAAATGTGATTGGAATGAATGGTGGAAAGAGGTGGGGCACGCCCGCGCAGCAGGGCAAAGCCGGATTGTTGCTGCTGCCAGCGCGTGGTGAAATGAAAGGCGGAATATCTGAGGGCTGGTGGTGCAAGCACGGCATCGGCGAGACAGCCAAACAGCTTGAGGCCCGCGTCCGTCGCGCTATCTTTGCCAGCATTGGCAGTCTCGATCTCTGCCTGAGTTGCATCCAATGGCCAGGTTGGCCCATCGTCGGTTCGACTGAGTTGGCCGGTGTTGTCCCGTTCCAGCGCTGACTGACCCGCTGCGGCAAACAATGGTAACCAAGCGGCCAGCAACGAGGCTTGTACGATCAATACGCAAAAGCGCCGGATGTTTGTAAGCTTGATCATAGCTGTTGTTTCGCCGATCAACTTGGTGGATGAGCAGGTCGGCCAAACGGCCTTGCCTCATTGTCAAACTTAACGCAAAGGCTATCTAACTGACGCTTGCAACTTGACCATTCTATTGATGTATTACTGAAGTAGTGCAACTTGGATGCCAGCGTATCAAAGTGCGCTTAACTCTCGCTACCTCGCAACACCGCGGCAGGGCGGTCAATTTTTTGGAGCAACGCGGAAATATCAAACGCAGCTTCGGCGAAAGTGTGTGGTTGGTCAAGCTCATTTTGGCTCACATCCTGGTGGAGGCGCGTAAACTAGCGGATCAAATGTTTGTCGAAACCCATTGCTACCAATTGCTCATAGGCCTGCCACACCTCAGCCGGGATCGGTTGAGGGATTTGAAAGCCTTTGGCCGGATAGTCACGGATGCGTTGCAGATCGCCCACCATGATGTTGAGCACGGTTTCCTGGCTGAGTTGCGCGGTTGGATAGGTAGTAAACGAGATCGGCGGCGAAGTCACGATCAGTTCGATCCCCGGCCAGAAGTTCATGAAAGTCGCATAGGCGCGCCGCTCCATATACGGCTTTTGCGCGAGGATGACGCGTTGAGCGATGAGGCCTTGCTCGGCCAGCAATTGGCGGCTGAAGCGGATGTTTTCGCCCGTGTTGGTAGAGCTTGATTCCAGCAAAATTGCAGAAGCTGGAACGCCTTTCTGAATTGCCACTTCGGCAAATTTCTCGGCTTCGGGTTTGTCGAATAGGGTGCGCGTCAAGGCGCCGACCTTGCCCGAAAACAGCAGACGCGGCGCCCAGCCTTGCAAATACAAATCGGCGGCGTACTCGGCGACGCGCAAATCATTGCTGCCCAACGCCAGAATCAAATCGCTTTTGGCCAGCGCGTGGCCCAAATGCATGTAGTCCCAAATGCGCTCAGCCAATTCGTCAATCAAACCGGTATCCATCGTATTCTCTCCTGCCTCTCAAGCCGGATCGCCTGCGGTAGTTGTCCTAGACTTAGGTCAAATTCGCGTGTAGCATCGCCAACCAGTCTGCCCAAGATAATCAGGCACATTCAGATGATGATGGAGCAAACGACTTTAACAACAGGCGCTTTAGCCGGGTTACGCGTGCTGGATGCGGCCACGCTATTTGCCGGCCCGTTGGCCGCCACCCTGCTCGGTGATTTTGGCGCAGAGGTCATAAAGATAGAACATCCCAAGGGCGACCCGGTGCGGCACCACGGCCATGCCAAGCACGGCGTCAATCTCTGGTGGAAGATGATTTCGCGCAACAAACGCGCCATCACACTCAACCTCAGCGCCGCCGAAGGCCAGGACATACTCAAGCAACTCGCCAAACAGTCCGATGTCCTGATCGAAAACTTCCGCCCCGGCACGCTCGAACGTTGGAGCATCGGGCCGGATGTTTTGCACGCCCTCAATCCAGGCTTGGTTATCGCACGTGTCACCGGCTTCGGCCAAATCGGCCCGTACAAAAATCGCCCCGGCTTCGGCACTTTGGCTGAAGCGATGAGCGGATTCGCCGCAATGACAGGTGAACCGGCTGGCCCGCCGACCTTGCCGCCGTTTGGTTTGGCCGATGGCATCACGGGCTTGGCGTTGAGTTCGGCGATTATGTTCGCCTTGCACGCGCGCCAACGCAGCGGGCAGGGACAAGTAATTGACATGGCGTTGATCGAACCGATTCTGACCGTGTTGGGGCCGCAACCAACCTGGTACGATCAACTCGGCGTGATTCAACAACGGCGCGGCAATCGTTCATCCAATAATGCGCCGCGCAATGTCTATCGCACGGCGGATGATCGTTGGGTGGCGCTTTCGACTTCGGCGCAAAGCATCGCCGAACGCGTGATGCATCTGGTGGGGCACCCCGAAGTCGTCACCGAACCCTGGTTCGCCTCTGGCGCGGAGCGCGCTAAACACGCGGATTTACTGGATGAAATGGTGGGTGGTTGGATCGCGCAACGCCCTTTTGCCGAAGTCGCCGCCGCCTTTGAAGCGGCCCAAGCCGCCGTCGCGCCGATTTACGACATCGCGCAGATTATGGCTGACCCGCAGTATCAAGCGCTCGAATCCATCACCACCGTGGACGACCCGGAGCTTGGCCCGTTAAAGATGCAAAACGTCATGTTCCGCCTGAGCGACACGCCCGGCGCAATCAAATGGACAGGCCAGCCGCGCGGCGCCGATAACGAAACTGTGTATGGCGAATTGCTTGGTCTGAACGTCGAACAGTTGCGGGCATTGGCTGAAAAGGGAGTGCTGTGATGGCTGCGCGCGCGTTGTTTCGCTCCTATCTTTTTGCGCCGGGCGACAATGAAAAGCTCCTGCGCAAAGTTTTCACGGCGGGCGCTGACGCCGTGGTGCTCGATTTGGAAGACGCCGTGGCGGCGGATAACAAAGCGCCGGCCCGCCAATTGATCACTGCGGCCTTGCAAGTTGTTGCTGGCAGCGCCTGCAAACTGCCAGCAATCTATCTTCGCATCAATGCCATTTCAACGCAGCTTTGGCAGGACGATATTGCCATCGCCGCGCATCCGCTCGTCCACGGCATTCGCCTGAGCAAGGCGGAATCGCTCGCCGAGTTGCAGGCGGCTGATCACGAATTGGCAGCGGCGGAAAGCCGCGCGGGCTTAGCGGTCGGCAGTTTGCGCATCGTGCCGACGATTGAGAGCGCCGCCGGATTGCTGAACGCGGCTGAGCTGGCGCGCCATCCGCGCGTCGAAACGTTTTCGTTTGGCGCGGCGGATTTCGCCAAAGACATCGGCGCTGAGGTGGATGCGCAGGAAACGCAGACTTTATTCGCGCGTTCGCAACTCGTCGTGGTCGCGCGCGCGGCGGGTTTGAAACCGCCAATTGCTGCGGTTTACACCCAGCTCAAAGACCTGGCTGGTTTGCGTGCGAGTTCTGAGGCGCAACGGCGCTTGGGTTTCTTTGGACGCTCCTGCATTCATCCGTCGCAACTAACGGTCATTCATGAAGTCTTTACACCACAAGCCGCCGCCGTGAACGAGGCGCAGGCCATCGTGGCGGCGTTTGAACAAGCGCAAACCACCGGGGCCGCCGTGACGACGCTGGCGAACGGCCAATTCGTAGACGCGCCGCTGGTCGAACGCGCGCGCGCTGTTCTTTCATTGGCCGAGGCGTTTGCCGAAGCTATGCCTGACGATGCCGTCTAGCTCCTTTTGACGCGCAGCGTCTTTGGAGTGCGCGCGGCACAGGCCGCCGCTTTGGTAGCCCTTTGATTTATAGCTAACGAAGGGCTACCAAAGCGGCGGCCTGTGC